>CAMSXY010000015.1 GCA_947065955.1 uncultured Caryophanales bacterium
GAATATATTAGAGCTTTTATAAACGATAATAGAGACAATTATATTAAACAAATTTCTCCAAAATTAAAAAAGGTAAGTAGTAATTATTGGAAGTCAAAATTTTATAATGCTTATCGCTCTAAAAATTTAGATGAATTTTATGAATGTAACAAGAAATATTTTAAAAATGATTAATATGTATCAGTCTACTTAAAAGTAGGCTTTTTTAATTAATACTTATTATGTTTAATCTTTTTTGCTCTTTGCAGTGCTAATTTATAATTTTTTAGTTCTTTTAAATAAGATTTTCTGAAATATTTTTCATTAAGCCATTTAACACCCTCTGCTTTTACATAAACTTTTCTGTCCTTAGTATATTTTAAAGGATAAGAAAAGTGTTGTTGCATTCTATAAGTGGCTACTCCAATAGAATTTTTACTTTTTCCAAAGTATTCTCTTAGATCATATAGTGAAATATCTTCGTAATGTATTTCGCTATGGTCTAATTTAAATTCTTGTTCAAGTCTTAATATTTGTTTTTCAAAGAATGCTATTTCTAAATCTAAATAATAACCATTCTTATTGAAATAAACTTCCTCTAAATATTCCAAAAATTCAAGATTTAAGTAAAGACAAATTTGATCGTTTAGAGGATGTCTTAGATAAGTCCAATCTTCAAGTGGATGTCGTTTATAAATCTTCTTAATTATTTTCTTTAAATCATCATAAGTTAAGTTATATTTTTTAAGTGTATAGTAATTATCTTGCCATTTAAATTCCATTTATTTTCTCCTTTCTTTTGACTTTAAGACTTTGAGGTTACTTAATATATAAAAACAAACTATCAAGCATGGTGTCTACACACCCATTTTCTTGTTAGGGGATACCCCTAAGACCCATTAAAATTAATCTCCGACGGATCAATTTTTTTCATAAAATTGATGAATATTGTTAATTATTTTTCAATATATTTATTACTTATTTCTTCTGACTTTTCAAATAATTTTTGTATATCTTTTTCATAATTTTTATTCTTTAATAATACTTCTAATAGAAGAAAACTTGGTATATCTTTTGCGTTTTCTTTAAAATACTCTAATACTTGTGGTATGACTATTTCAAAGAAATAATTGATAAAATTCACCTCCTTTCAAGCAACAAAAAAAGAGCAATTTCTTGCTCAAATTCAGGCTAATTATTCACAGTTAATTGTTTTAATTAGATTGGCTGGATATATTTCAAATAATGCAATACTATTTATTTCTAAATCAAAAGGAATAAATATTTCCTCTAATTTATTTTTTATTGTAATTATTTTTTCATAATCTTTGTCAATAGTAATGGTAATATGAAATTGAAATTTATTAGGGTTATATTTTTCACTTGGAAGAATGTTATAAATTCTCTCTTGTAATAATTTTAATTCATTGTTTACTTTAATATTAAAATATAATACATAGCTATTTTCTTTTCCATTCATTATTTCTATACTATCAACATTTACTTTAAAACTATTAAAATTAATATTTGATAATTCCTGTAATATAAAATTTTCTTGACTAATATCCCAAGCAGAAAGAGTAAAATGATATGGAAGAGTATCTGCTTTAATTCTATTGTCTACATTTTTACCAAAAGGAACTTTACATAGTGGCTCATCTATTATTTTTATAAGATTATTAATTTTGTCCAAATCATTTTGATTAAATAATGATACTAAAGTTATTCTTTCATTCATAATATTTTCCTTTCTTTTACCATTCAATAATATTTAAGTTTTCAAATCTACTTTTCCAACTAGCAGCTTTCTTATCATATAGTTCTTTAGAATTAGCTTTGTGTTTTATAGGACGGATTGTTTTGCTAAATATATCGCTTAATCCATAAGGGGCATATACTTTAATTTCGTTATTTTCCTTAGTAATTCCAATTGCATGAACAGTAGCTATCCATTGGTCAATTGCATCTTCTGAATTTTTATATTGATCAATATCCTTGTTTTCATTATTCTTTTTCCACAAATGCATTCTAGCTTCGTTATGAACATCGAACTCATATTTTAAACCTAATTCTTCAAAATGATTGATGATTTTATCTTCAAGTTCTTTTTCGCTTTCTTTTGATATATTATTAGAATAATAATAAATAATGTCAATATCTTTAATTCCAAAATTCAAAGGTTTATTATCATAATAATTCCATATAGTTTGGAAAATTGAACCTGCAGCTATATAAAAATTAGGCAATTCTAACTTAGAAATATATTCTAAAATTGTCATTAGATCATTATTTTGTTTTAAAATAGAAATAAAAATTTCATTTTGCTCATTAATAGTTTTATATCTCATAATTACATCTCCAATCACTATAATTATACTATATTTAGGCATTTATTGATAGTAAGGTTAGAGATTCTTTTTCAAATTTGTGTTCTTTCTTATTAGGGATTATTTGTAAAATATTATCATTCTTAATATCATCAATATTTAATAATTCTTTATCGATAGTAGTTGAACTAACCTTATAAAACTCACTTAACGACTTTATATATTCATTTATTTGTTCTTTTGTTTTTTCATTAGATAGAATAAGGTCTTGCTTATCTATGTTGATAACCAAATCA
Organism: uncultured Caryophanales bacterium; assembly: GCA_947065955.1. GTDB lineage: Bacteria > Bacillota_I > Bacilli_A > RF39 > UBA660 > CAMSXY01. The sequence continues at coordinate 2,603 of CAMSXY010000015.1, forward strand.
AAGCAATCATTACGAAATAGATAACCAAAATTTTCTAATTCTTTGTTATTAATGTTAATGTTTTTGATAATGATTTCTTCTTTAACTTTGGAAACTTCAATAGTATCAATATATTTGTTAATAAGGTCATACTTTTGCTCTTTAGTAAGTTTATTCCATAAGCCATTTTTTCTAACATAGTAAGATTTATATTTCGATTTTTCGATTTCTATTAATGTGCTAACTAATCTTATATCATCACTATGATCTAAATTTTGGTTAGAAAATTGTAAATCCTTTAGTTTTGATTCTAGATCTTTCTTTTGAGAAGTAATATTATCTAACTCATCTTGAAACATTTTAAGTTCAATACTACCCTTAACAAAAGCAGTTTTAATTCGTTGTTCTTGGGTATTTAATTCTTTTAACATTTTATTATATCTTTTAATCTCTTTATCAATATCTTGGTTTAAAAATGGTTTAAAGGTATTATCAATAAGTAAGAAATAATCTAACATATCATTTAAGAATAACATGATTTTATCTTCTAATTTGTTTTCACTAATAGTCATTCCACAATTATTACATTGATAGTAAATATATTTTCTTTTACTTTTAGAAGAGCAAGAAGTACCTCCCATAATCTTATGACAATGAGAGCAAACAACACTTTGCATAAAGATATAAGTATATTTTCGTTTATAGTTCTTTTGATTCTTTTCTTTTTGTTTTTGAACTATCTCAAATGTTTTCTTATCAATAATAGCAGGGCATACATCTTCAAAAAGAATAGTTTCTTCATCTTTAACTCGTTTCTTATGTTGATAAGATCCAACATAAATGTAGTTAGATAACATATTATCAATAGTAGTCGTTCTCCAGTTCTTATTTAATACTTTTTCTTCATTAAATGTTTTAACAATAGAACAGACTGAATTTCCTTTTACATATAAGTCAAATATTCTTTTTACAATTTCACTTTCTAAATCATCAATAACTAATTCTTTATTAACTTTTCTATAGCCGAGTGGAGCTTTTCCAGAGAAATGTCCTTTCTTAACAGCACCAGTTAAACCAAATTTAGTTCGTTCAGAAGTTCTTTCAATTTCTAGTTGTGCAAGTATCGTAAGCATACGAATAAAGAATTTACCATTAGCAGTTTCTGTATTAATTTCTTCAGCAACACTTTCTAAACTACAATGATATTCTTCAAGTAGAGAGCATATTGTTTCTAAATCTTTAATTGAACGAGTAAGTCTATCTAATTTATAAACAATAATTTTGTTTATCTTGCCATCTTTCATATCTTGTATCATTTCTTGAAACTTTGGTCGATTCGTATTCTTAGCTGAAACTCCTTCTTCACGATAGACTTTGTAAATCTCGTAATCCTTAAAATCACATAGTTTTCGTAGTTTATCTTCTTGCTCATCTAAACTATGCCCAAACCTACTTTGATCCTCCGTTGAAACACGAGGATATAAACCAACAACAATTTTTTCGTTTTTCATTCCATTCTCCTTTCATATTTTTAACACAAAAAAACACAAGAGAATTTCCCTTGTGCATAAAGATAAGACCTATTTTTACTACAATACCATAATAGCACATTTTAAGCGGAATGTAAACGGAAGACCCCAAAAAATTAATGCCCATTTTTCCCAGTGTTTATAAGGGTTTGTATAAATTTCAAAAAAATTATTTTTTCAACATTTTAAAAATTAAAAATTTAATGTTTTCTATCGTTACATTTTGCATAGTAGATTTATCATAAAGAGTAGGATTATTTTCATAATTGATTAGTACAAAATAATTACTATCATTACTTATTACTATTTGATGTGGTTCATGAATAGAAAGATTAGTATTTTCAAAATGAATATATTTACCACCAATAAAATCAATATGTAGTTTTGAAACATCTTTTAACTTTAATATCTTATCTTTAATAGAAGAGGGAAACTCTAATTGTTCTATGGATACTTTCATGAGTTATACCTCCTTTCAAGCATGAAAAAAGTCCATAATATCAAGTATTATGAACTTTTTATATCTAACCGAACTATTTAGGTGTTCGGGTAATTCCAACAATGGAGCAAGTGACGAGAATCGAACTCGCGTCTCAACCTTGGCAAGGTCGCATTCTACCATTGAACCACACCTGCATACATATAGTATATAATAAAACAAAATCTTTGTAAATATATCTACCCTATATTTTATGTTTTTTCACTCTAAAAGGTTACAAAAAAAAACGAAAAATCGTTTTTTTAATCTTTTGGTTTAAAAAATAAAGATAAAAGAAAAGAAAATACAATAGCCGCTGTAATCCCAGAAGCCGTTAAATTAAACATTCCCATACAAAGTCCCATTAATCCATAATCTGTTGCATAATCCATCGCCCCATGAATTAATAAATGTCCAAAACTCGTAATAGGAACCATCGCTCCTCCACCTGCCCATAATACAAACTTATCGTAAATGCTAAATACATCTAAAAAGGCACCTACTACTACAAATATAGTTGTAACATGTCCTGGTGTTAATTTCGTATTATCCAAAATAATTTGTCCTATAGAACATATAACCCCAGCAAACAAAAATGCTTTTAAATAAATCATTCCATCGCCTCCAAACTAATAGCATGGGCAACTCCTGGAATACTCAATTTTTGATTTACCATAGTTGGAGAATGTAATGCCCCTGTTGCCACTACCAAAACACGATTTAATTCCTTTTTCTTCATTTTATTAACAATATATCCATAAGTTACAAGAGGTGCACAAGCAGGACCACTTGCTCCAGCATACACTGGCTGATCCTTTCGATCATAAATCATAACACCTGTATCTTCATAATGACGAAGTTCAATACCATATTCTGTTTGCATATACTCTTTCAATATTTCTTTACCATAAACACCCAAATCACCTGTAACAACCAAATCGTAATAACCAATTTCTCTTTTAGTATCCGTTAAATGTTTATAAATCGTTGCTGCTGCTGCTGGAGCCATTACAGCTCCCATATGAAATACATCTTTTACGCCAAGATCTGTAACAACACCAACCGTTGCACTTTCTACTTTTACGCCCTGCTTTTCAGAAGAAAGGTAAGCACTCGCCCCACCAGTTGTTGTAAAAGTTGTTGTCTTAGGTTTCGGTCCACCATATTCTACAGGGTATCGAAATTGTTTCTCTGCTCCATTATTATGAGAAGAAACTGCAGTGATACAATTTTTTATTTGTTTTGCTTCAATCATATTAGCACCAAGTATAAGTCCCGCAACACTGGTTGCACAAGCACTATAAATTCCAAAATAGGGAATTCCAAGGCTTGCTGCAGCATAGTTAGAAGAAGCGATCTGATTTAGAAGATCCCCAGCTATAAATAAATCAATATCAAAACGTGTTTTCTTCAATTTATTTAAAAGAATGTCCACACTATTTTCAATCAGTTTCGACTCTGCTTGTTCCCAAGTTTTCATACCAAAATATAAGTCTTGATAACTTTTATCAAAATATTTTGATAAAGGCCCATTAGCTTCATAAGGTCCTGTCACAGTCCCTGTGTTATTTAGATATACATTGTTATATTTAAACGTCATTGTCTACACCCCCATTATAATCACACGAAGAAGACCAAATATATAGGCACTAACAACTCCATAAATAATAACAGAACCTGCTAATTTAAACATATTTGCCCCAATTCCTGTTACAAATCCTTCCTTACGATATTCAAGCGCTGCACTCATCATAGAATGTGCAAAACCAGTGATAGGAATAATAAGTCCACATTTTGCAAAATTGACCCATTTATCAAAAAAACCTAAACAAGTAAGCAAACATCCTATAAAGACAAGTGTAACAATCATACAAACAGAAGCTTCCTTACTAGGAATAGATAAATAAGTTGTATAAATATCCATTAAAAATTGTCCTAACATTCCCATAAGTCCACCTATAAAAAAAGCAATGAGTACATTATAAAGGCGATTTTCATTCGGTGTATGTCTTTTTACCAAATCTTTGTATTTATTTTTTTCCATATAATTCCTCCTACCGTTATTATGCATACGTTTTTTTGGTTTTATACAAAAAAAAATAAACCAAATTGGTTTATTTCAAAGCAAAATCTTTTCGAATTTTGGTAAGTATCTTTTGTTCTCCTCTAGAAACTTGAACTTGAGAAATACCAAGAATACGAGCTGTCTCGCTTTGTGTGCAATCATTGACGTATCTTGAATGAATAAGTTTTTTTTCAAAAGCATTTAAGGTTTCTAACTTATTCTTAAGCATAATAAGCGCATCAAGATCCTCAACTTTATCGGGGATAATATCATAAAGACTTTTTTCCTCATCCTGTGCATCTAAACTTTCAACAGCATGAACAGAATAAATCGCTTCCATCACTTGATATTCACTAATTTGCAAATACTGTGCGATTTCTAAAAAGGATGGCGCTCGCATATTTTGCTGACATAATTCATTATAAGCTCGTTCAATTTGAGAATTCAATTTTGAAATATTTGTACTAACTTTCACTCCTTTGTTTTCACGAATATACTTTCTTATTTCTCCAAGAATGGAAAAAAAAGCATAAGAAGAAAGTTTACAACCAAAAGATGGATCATATTTTCGGTAAGCCTTAATCAACCCAATTGCTCCAACTTGAAATAAATCTTCCTCTAAGCCACTTCCATTACAAATGTGAATGGCTTTATAAATCAAATTTCGATTCTGTAGTACAATCTCATTTTCCATATCGTCTCCTCACACATTAATCATATGAATTGCCGTAAGTTCATCCGATGCTTCATTCATATACCTAGATAAACGACTATTTCGTATTTTCACACTAACAAGTCGATTTTCTAAACTACACAAAATACTCGTTCCATGGTTATTTTTACACAACTCAAAATTACTGTATAAACTACTAATTCCATTCATATCAATGGAAAGTAAATTCTCCATATTGAACACGACATTGCGAATACCATTTTCTTTAATTAATGATGTCACCTCTTTTTCTAATGTAGGAACTGTATCCTTAATTAAAGCCCCATTTAATCGAATAAATAGTATTCCCTTTCGAAATTCCATATTGATGTCTAACATTCTATCATCCCTTTGCTATTATACTGTAACACACATTTTTTTTCTTTCCTACGAATTCGACAAAACTAGATCTTATTTTCCTTCGATTTTTTTCGCCTATTTTTATAAAAAATAAAAGATAAAAAACCTAAAATTAATAAGGAAATAAAAGAAAAAGAACTCGCTTTTGTTTTAAAAAAAACGCCTTCTTCTTTAAAAATTTGATTTTGCAAAAGGATCGGATTATAAACAAATTGTTCTACTTTAGATTGTTTAAATTTTTCCTTTAAAAGGTCATTGCTTCCCTTCAATTTTTCATATTCTAAAGAAAGCCATTCCTCTTTTTCCTCACAGACTTTTTTTTCATTTTGAACTTTTTGAAACAGGAGGATTTCGGTTTCATATTTTTCTTTTTCTTTATCACAATTTTTATTTTGATTCAAAATTTGTTGTTTTTTCCAAAGTTCTAATTTTTGATTTTCAATCTCTTGAAATAATTGTCCTTTTTCTGTTTCCCTTAAAAGAAGTTGCTCTTCCAATTTTTTAAACTCTTCCTTTAGAAATAATTCCTTTTGTATATATTGTTCTTCCCTTATTCCCCAATGTTCTTCTTTTTTCTTTATTTCGAATGCCTTTTCTTCTAAATGTACTAATAATGACTCATTTTCTTCTTTTTTTAAAGACAACTGCTCTTTTAGATCAATTATTTGTTCTTCAAAACCTTCCCTTTCCTTTTCTAGTTTTTCACTTTCTATTATTAACTGGTTTTTTTCCATCTCCATCTCATTTTGAAGTTCTATATACTCTAATCGTTCCTTTTCCGCATCCTCTAATTTCTTTTTTAACTCCTCCTTTTTTGCATCCACCTCTAAAAGAATAGAATCGTAATGCTCTAATAACTGTTGATCTTCATAATGAAGAAGCCTCAATCGATCAATTTCTGCTGCATATTGTTGAACAAGACATGTGTATTCTTCTAAAAGAACCAACTGACTTTTTAATAAAGTTACTTCTTCAAAAAGAGTAATAGCCTGCTTTTGTAAATCCTCACTAAGACCTGCAAAATAAGAAGCCCTCTCAGAAGCTTTTTGCAAATCCTCCTTTAAGGATCGATTTTCTTCTAATAAAGCTTCCAAGGTTATCTCTGTAGCAGATACCATCTTAAAAAAGCAAAAAAAACTGATAACCACAAAAAGTACTTTTTTCATTTTTATCACCTCCTATTACTCTATACTCGAAAAAAAGATCCTTTTCCTCCAAAAAAAAGACTTTCTTTCGAAAATCTTAATAAGAAATAATATATTTTTGTGTGTTTTCATTTGTATATACCAAAACTTTATAGGTATAAAAATCATGATATCGGTAAACTTTTTTATCCTTTAATCCATCCATAACAAGGTGATAAACTTGTCTATGATGTTCTATACTTTGATTATATATCTTAAAAAAATAAACATAATCAGAATTTTCTTCGTGTGGATAATAAATATCTATAAATTGCGGATAATAATAAACTTCCATTCTATATTCATTGTCCTGCAAAGTATTATCAATGTGAACTTCAGAATAAGGCAAATAGATATTTCCTTCTAATTTTTCTTGATAAACTTTAACATCTTGCTGAAAAGTATTTTCTGGAACAGAATCATAATACTCTAAATCCAAAAAGGTTTGAATTGTCAAAATTCCTCCTATTGTAATAAAAATAAAAGAAAAGAAAATGCTAGAAAAATGAGGCCTTCTAGAACCAAAAGAAAGATTCCAAATAGTATTTAAAAAACTTAACATTAAAAGGAAAATTCCCAAAACAAGAATTGTTATTCCGAGAAATGGAAATCCTTGAAAACAAAAAACAATTAATGCAGATAACCCACAAAGAAGTCCAATACAAACAAAGCTTAAAGGGAAAAGAAAAAATATGCTGAAAAAACATTTTAAAATTGTGAAAAATGGATGTCCTTTTTTATCTATAACTTTTTCTGCCTCTTCATATTCTTTATCTTCATATTCTTTCTCTTCCTCTACTTTAACGACTTCTTTTTTTTTTGAATAACCAGATGTTTTTCCTAAGCTTTTTTTTATAGTAATCGTCAAAACAAGAATACATACAACAAAATAAATAATATGTAATATAATACGAAAAATTGTTCCAAAAAACCACTCAGCTGGTTCATACCCTAAAGATAAAATGCTACTTCCTAAACTTTCAATCAATTCAAAAGGAAGTCGTAAAACAGCTAAAATAATAAGTACAATAAAAACTCTTAAAAGAATTTCAAAAATCTTTTCTAAGGTAATATCTGGATCACTATCCTTTACATCCGAAACGATTCCTTCCGTAAAATTAGCTAATTTTTTAGCGCCCTTTTTGATAAGCTTTTCACCCTTTTCAAAAAAAGCAGGATCTTTTCCATAATTTGGATTAATCTTATAAGCACTTAAAATCTCTTTTGCGAGTTCATCTACACTTCCAAAATCGGATACTGCTTCTTCTTCCGTTTGTCCGTTTCGCATTTTTTCTTCAATGGTATCACGATATTCATCAATCGTATCCGCTCGCTCTTTTTCTTCTAATATTTCTAACTTTTTACTTAACGTTTTTAAAAATTCTTCTTTATTCATGTTTTTTACTCTCCTTTATAAATTTATTAACGGATGTTGCAAAAGAAGACCAATTGCTCTCCAATTCTTTCATACGCTCTTTCCCTAAAACAGTAATTCGATAATATTTTCTAGGCGGTCCCTCTTTCGATTCAACAAGGTAAGTTTCTGCATACTTTTCATTGGTTAAACGTTTTAAAAGAGGATAGATCGTCCCTTCATTTACATCCACAACTTTAGAAACTTCTAAAATTAACTCATATCCATACCGATCCTTATGATTTACAGAAAGAAGAACAATCAATTCCAACACGCCTTTTTTAAATTGTGTGTTCATTTCTCACCTCTTGCTATAAGTATATACCAACTACTTTGTATTGTCAAGTACTATTTTTTTTGAAATAGTGTATAAAAAAAGATTTTTAAAGGACAACTTCAATTATTTTTTTAATAACATATATTTGATTAGGAGTGTGATTTATGTTTAAAAAACTTTTCAAATACTTATTTCACGATTTTTTTATCTTTACAGCCGCCTATTCCAATAATGTATTCCCAGATCCCTTAACAAAAGAGGAAGAAGATTTTTATGTAGAAAAAGCGAGACTAGGCGATATAGAGGCCAGAAATATTCTTATTGAACATAATCTTCGTTTAGTGGCGCATATTGTTAAAAAATATGATCACAAAAAAGAAGAGGTAGATGATTTAATTAGTATTGGAACCATTGGTCTTATTAAAGGTATCGACAGTTTTTCGGAAAAACATGGAACACGTATTACTACCTATTGTGCCAGATGTATTGAAAATGAAATTCTTATGTACTATCGCAGTGACAAAAAAAATAATAAAAATATTAGTTTAAATGAATCGGTTGGATTTGATAAAGATGGAAATGAAATTACTTTTCTCGATATTTTAAAAACCCCCAATCCAGACTTCGCACTAGATATCCATAAACAAGACAATATAGAAAATTTAAAACAATATTTTCATGTGCTAAATGAAAGAGAAAAAACAATTATCATGAAACGTTATGGTTTAAACAATACTAAGGAACAAACCCAAAAAGAAATCGCAAAAGAAATGGGAATTTCGAGAAGTTATGTATCTCGAATTGAAAAAAGAGCACTTACCAAAATGCTAAAAGAATTTATAAAAAACAAAAAATGTTAAAAAAAAATTCAAAGTCAATTTGAATTTTCTTTTTGCAAGCTCTGATAATAAGTAAATCTTTTTAAAGCGTTTTCTTTATTTTTTTGAAGTAATTCCAAGGCTTTATCTGGATTTACAACCTTGAGCATTTTAAAACGAGTTTGTGTTTCAAGGAAATTTTCATATAAATCAAAATTAACCTTTTTACTATCTAATACAAATTCTTCTTTTAAAGGATGATAGCGGAAAAGTGGAAAATAACCACATTCGACTGCTAACTTTTGATAGAAAACACTATTTTCCATTCCTCCCTCGATCCCATGAGAAATACAAGGACAATAAGCGATTACAAGAGAAGGACCATCATAGGAAGCAGCTTCTTTAAAAGCTTTTAAAAGTTGCATTGGACTTGCTCCCAAAGATACAGTTGCAACATAAGCATGCCCATAACTCATAGCTATTCTTGCCAAATCCTTCTTAGCAACCTTTTTACCATTCGAAGTAAAAGAAGCAATGGAACCTATTGGACTTGCCTTAGAAGATTGACCTCCTGTATTAGAATACACTTGCGTATCTAAAACAAGAATATTGACATTATCGCTACTTGCTAGCACATGATCAATACCACCAAAACCAATATCATAAGCCCAACCGTCCCCACCGATTGTCCATATAGTACGTGGGAGAATATACTCCTTTAAAGGAAGAAGTTCCTCTGGAACTGTTTGATAATCTAAATTTTCAAAAACCTCTTTTGCATTTTCAAAATCATTAGGATTAGAAAGCCATTTTAAAAAACTTTCGCGATTTGGATTTTCTAAATTTTCTTTCATAATTTTCGCAATTTGTTGTTGTTTCATACGATTCGCCATAAAAATACCATAGCCAAATTCTGCATTATCTTCAAACAAAGAATTTGCCCAAGGAACTAAATAAGGCGTATCTGGAGCACTTCCCCCATAAATGGAAGAACACCCTGTTGCATTCGCAATAATCAAACGATCCCCAAAAAGCTGCGTTAAAAGGCGAATATAGGAAGGCTCTCCACAACCCGCGCAAGCCCCAGGATATAAAAACTTTGAAGGTTTAAATTGCGATAATTTAACAGTTTTGGGATCTATTTTTTTATCTGTAATAGTATTCATTAAATAATCTGCACATTCTTGTGTCCTCTCTTTTAAAGAAACATCCAATTTTTCTTTTAAAAGAGCTATAGAGCCTCGTTTCCCAGGACAATTTTTTATACAAAGACCGCATCCTGTACAATCTTTAATGGAAATCCCGATTGTAAAATAGTAGTTCTCCAACTCTTTTTCAATAGGACGTAAGCATTGTCTTTGAATCCAAGAGGGAGATTTCTGATACTCCTCTTCACTTAATAAAAAAGGACGTATAACACTATGAGGACAAACAAAGGAACACTGATTACATTGAATACAATTTTCCATAATCCATTTTGGAACAACATCACTAATTCCTCTTTTTAAAAATCTTGTAGTCCCTGCTTCAAAAGATCCATCTGGTCTATCTAAAAAGGCTGAAACTGGTAAATCATTTCCAAGGCGTTTTGTCATAGCTTCATAAACAGAAAAATTTTCCTTTTTCTCTACTTCTTGAAAGGTTTCAACTTCTATTTTTTCTACATAATCAAAAGCCTTTGCTATCGCCTCCACATTAGCTTTTACAACATCTTCTCCTTTTTTTAAAAAGGTGTTTTCTATCTGTTTTTTTAAATATTCCTGTGAAAGAGTAGAATCTAAAAGATCACTAAGTTGAAGAATAACCGTTTCCATAATCGTACTAATCTTATTCTTTAACCCAATTTTCCGTGCAAGTTCATAAGCACGAACCAAATAAACTTGACAATTTCTTTCAACAATAATTTTTTTATCAGACTCTTTTAAATGAGTAAGAAACTCTTCCTTTGTATGACTTGTATTTACCAAAATAATACCATTTTCTTTAATAGAAGAAAGCGTATCAAACTCCTCCAAATAACGATCCTTTGAAATAGCGATAAGAGAAGGATTTTCTACATAATAGCTAGAACGAATAGGTTTTGTTCCGAAGCGAAGATGCCCTTTGGTAACTCCACCTGATTTTTTAGAATCGTATTCAAAATACCCTTGTACATATTTATCAGTTAAATCCCCTACCATTTTCATAATCGATTTAGAAGCGCTTACCATACCATCGCTTCCAAAACCATAGATTAAATACTCTTGATGATTTTCTAATTTATAAAAAGGATCCACTTTTAAACTAAGATGCGTTACATCGTCTTCAATTCCAATAGTAAAAGACCTTTGGAAATGACTTTCTAACATATCATAAACAGCCTTAATATCACGTGGTGTTGTATTTTTAGAAGCAAGACCAAAACGACCACCTGCAATTTGAAAAGATTCTTCTTTTAAAGCAGAAACTACATCTAAATAAAGAGGTTCCCCTTCACTTCCAGCTTCTTTTGTTCTATCCAATACCGCAATTTTTAAAACGGTTTTAGGAAGAACTTTTTTTAAATGGATAGCCGAGAAGGGACGATACAAATGGACTTCTATAAGACCCACTTTTCGTCCTTTTGAACAAAGATCATCCACAGTTTCTTTGATTGTTTCATTAATAGACCCCATCGCAATTAATATTTCAGTAGCTTCTTTATCCCCATAATATACAAAAGGAGCATAATTCGTTTGGTATTTTTGATTTAATAAATCCATATATTCTGAAACAATAGAAACCGCTTTTTCATAAAAAGGATTACGAACTTCCATCGCTTGAAAATAAATATCATCGTTAAAAGCAAGACCTTTTGTATCTGGTTTTTGAGGATTTAAAGCGCGAGCTTGAAATTTCAATAAAGCTTCTTTATCTAAAAACTCCATCCAATCTTCTTTTTCTAAAACTTCAATTTTATCAATCTCATGACTAGTTCTAAAACCATCAAAAAAGTGTAAAAATGGAAGGCTTGCCTTGATAGCAGATGCATGTGCAATACCCGAAAGATACGAAGCGTCTTGAACCGAAGAAGAAGCAGATCGGAAGAGCGTCGTGTAGGGAAAGAGTGTTCATCCTTGTG
>CAMSXY010000016.1 GCA_947065955.1 uncultured Caryophanales bacterium
TCAACTAGGGTTTAAATAGTTCTTTTTTAATGTCTACTTTTTATTGACAAGTTCATCATTGAATCATCTTTTTTAAATTATCTAATCCACTTTTTTCAAGACGAGAGATTTGTGCTTGGGAAATTCCAATTTCATTGGCTAATTCCATTTGTGTTTTTCCAATAATATATCTTTCTGTTAATATATATCTTTCCTTTTCTTTTAATTTTGAAATAGCATCTTTTAAAGCGATTCGAACTTCTAAAGCATAATTTTTTCCTGTTTTATCTTCCAGCTGATCTGCCAAATAAATAGTATCGCCCCCATCGTTATAAATTGGTTCAAACATACTCAAAGTATTCTTTAAAGAATCAAGAGCAATAGAAACATCATATTCTGGAAGCTCTAATAATTTCGCAAGTTCAGCCACAGTTGGTTCTTTCCCATTTTGATTGGTTAATTCTTCTTTTAACTTTAATGCTCGATAAGCCGTATCTTTAATACTTCTAGAAATACGAATACTATTATTATCTCGTAAATACCTCTTTATTTCCCCTAAAATCATAGGAACTGCATAGGTACTAAATTTCACATCATGGGAAAGATCAAAATTATCAATTGCTTTAATAAGACCAATACAACCAACTTGAAAAAGATCATCCATATTATCAGTTCGATTGTTGTACTTTCTTAAAATGGATAAAACCAATTTTAAATTTCCATTTACTAAATCATCCTTCGCAAAAGGATCGCCTTCTTTTAATCTTTCAAATAAAACAGTCATTTCCTCATTACTTAAAACTTTAATATTCGCAGTATTCACGCCACAAATTTCTACTTTATGACGTGCCATAAATTCTCCTTTCACCTGTATAATGTTCTTATTTTTCTTTCTTTATACAAAAAAATACCAATAAAATTGGCATTTTTTTCTATCCTTGTTCTTTTATCCAGTTTAAAACACATTCTTTATCCGAAAAGGGAATTTTTTCATCTTTTATAATTTGGTAATTTTCATGCCCTTTTCCCAAAATAACTAAAAGATCATTTTCTTTTAAAAGCCCCATTCCCTTTTCAATGGCTTCTTTTCGATCGTATAAAATTTCATAATTATCATTTTCTAAGTTTTCTACAATATCCTTCATAATTTGTGTTTCCTCTTCCATCCTTGGATTATCGTTTGTAAAAAGAACATAGGTGCTATACTCGGTTGCAATTTCTCCCATGTCTTTTCTTTTCATACGATCCCGATTTCCTCCACAACCAACAACTGTAATGATCTTTCCAAGAGCATAACTTTTAATATTTTTAAGAATATTAAATATCGCATCTACTGTATGAGCATAATCAATCACAACACCCGATTCCTTATAAGGTATATACTCAAACCGACCACTAGGGGCCTTTAAATCCTTTGTTTTTTCAATAATCTCTTCTATAGAATATCCCAAAGAACAAACCGATGTTAAGGCTGCTAAATAGTTAGAAATATTGTATCTTGCAGGTAGTGATAAAACAACTGGATATTTCACTCCCTCAAAAAGAAGGGTAAACGTACTTTTATCAATAAAAAGTTCTTCTCCTTCTATTTGATAATGACCATTTTTTCCATAAAAAATGTTTTTATTTTGTGGTAGGAAAAAATCATAGTAAGAAGGATCTTCTTTATTCAAAATCGCAATCTTTTCCCCCCTTAATTTATGAAAAAGTTTTATCTTTTCTTGTTTATAAGCTTCGATACTCCCATGGAATTCAATATGATCCTCTGTAAGATTTGTAAAGATTGCTTGATCAAAAAGAAGGGTATTAACTCTTCCATAAAAAATTCCTTGGCTACTTACTTCCATGACAATAACTTCTACCTTTTCCTCTTTAGCCTCTAAAAAATATTCATACAAATCAACGATATCAGGTGTTGTATTTTGTAATGGTTTTCTCATTTTAGGTGTAAAAAAACCAATGGTTCCGATATAAGCTGCTTTTTTACCAAGTTGATTTAAAAGTTGGTAAATCAAATAAGCTGTAGTCGTTTTTCCATTGGTTCCTGTAATTCCTATTAAAATAAGATCCTTTATCTTATCATAATAGTTTTCTTTTAAATATTCCTCAAGCCAAGTTCGTGAATCTGAAACAATTTGTATATCCTCTTGTTCCCCTTCCTCAGCAATAATTTTAGAAGCACCTCTTTTTCGAGCATCTTCTATATAAAAATGTCCATCATGTACTCCTCTTAAAGCTACGAAAATATCATTTTCCTTAACTTTTCTAGAGTCCGTTTTTACATTCATGAAATCCCCCTATTCTGTAAACAGATCCGGTAGGTCATTTTCTAAAAGGACATAGGTATTTTCCTCTTTTATTTGGTTTATAATTGAAAAAGCTTCTTTTACATCATTAATTACATATAAAGGTTTTTGATAATTCATACTTTTGATTCCCTCTTGAATCGGTTTTGTCCTTTTTTCACCAACCAAGATAATCGCATCACAAATACTTGCAAGTTGGGTACCAAAAGTATAGTTACACTCATATTCTTTTGCCCCAAGTTCAATCATTCCTGGAGTCACAATTACTTTTTTTCCAGGCATTTGATTTAATACTTCTACAGCCATTTTAGAACCTGTCGGATTTGAATTATAAGCATCATCTATGATACATACATCATTATATGTTTTTAACTCCAAACGGTGTGCAATTGGCTCAATCATTTTTGTCGCATTTTGTAACTTTTCTATTTCAACACCTAAATAATGTGCCAAGGCAATAGCCGAAAGAATATTATAAATATTATGTTCTCCTAAAAGGACTGTATGAAAAGGGTATGCTTTTTCCCCTCCTTTAAAAACCACTTCAAAAGAAGTCCCATCCTTTGATATTTCTATATTTTTAGCCATGACATCAGCTTTTTCTTTGATTCCATACCAAATAGTCTCACAAGTATTTTTTCGTTTATATTGCACTTGTTTTATATCATCTTTATTCAAAACAGCTACCCCATTAGAAGGAAGACTTTCAACCAATTCAAATTTTGTTTTTACGATATTTTCCTCGGTTTTAAAAGTTTCTAAATGCGCCACGCCAAGAGTCGTTAAAATAGCATACTTTGGATGAACAAGATCACAAAGTTCCCGAATTTGACCTACTGCACTCGCTCCCATTTCTGCGATGAAATAATCATCAAACTTTGTCACTCCTTGATTAATAGATCCCATAAGACCATAAGGCGTATTAAAACTCTTTGGTGTTGCATACGTATTAAATTTAGACTCCAATAAGGTATTTAAAATCGTCTTGCTACTCGTTTTTCCATAACTTCCTGTAATTCCAATAACTTCTAAATTAGTAAACTGATTTAAATTCTTAACAGCTCTTTTTTTATAGTAATGATAAACATATTTTTCAATAGGCATATTTATCCAATTAATGATATAAACAATCAAAAAAGAAAAATAACCTAAAGCATAAAACATAAGATAGTAAAGCATTTTTCTCTCTTCTTGAAAAGAAAGATAAATTCCTATATGTAACAAAAGAAATAAAAAAAGGGTTGTAAAAATCAATCTTTGTACACGTTTTGTAATCACAAATCTTTTTTTATGTTGTTCTTTTTTAACTTTTTTTAATTCTAAGAGAAAACACACAAAAAAAACAAGTAAATTTAAAAGGATAACTTTATCACAAAAAAAAGTCCCAATTGCAACAAAAGGCAAGAAAAAAAGTTCATAAGTAAAAAACACTTTTTTCGCATTTTTTACAATCCAACTTCCATATCGATTACTCATATTATACCAGTTTTGTTGTAACATATAATACGCTTTTCGATACTTTAAAATCACATATAAATAAAAGAAAATAAGAGATATTAAAAAAATTTGCACAGAAAACGCCTCCCTTTTCTATAAAGAAAAATATAGTTTTAACACTATATTCTATTTTGCTTGACAGGTTCCTTCGCCAGGTTTCGAACCTTCTACATATACTTTATCCATCATTTCACAAGTAGATTTAGTCATCGAATCTTGTAAGTATCCTCCTAATAATTTTACAATACTTACAACAACAACACTAATAACTGCGATAATCAATAAATACTCTACTAATGCTTGTCCTTTTTGATTTAATTTCATTGTATCTAAACCTCCTGAGTACTATCTTTATAACTCTACTATAAGTTTATAACAGAAATCGCTATTTGTCAAATATATTTTCATATGTTATAGTAAGAAAGGTGATAAAATGAAAATTCAAATTGAAAATACAATATATCCTATTTTAACTTGTACAAAATTTAAAGATCGCCTTTTGGGACTTTTATTCAAAAAAGAAATTTGTCCTCTTTGTTTTCCAAATTGTAACGCCATTCATACCTTTTTTATGCGGAAAAAAATTGATGTCGTAATGACAGATCAAAAAGGAACCATTTTATATATCTATCCTAGTTTTTCTCCTTGGAAATGGATTCTTCCTAAAAAAAGAGTGTTTTTTACCTATGAATTTCCAGAGAAAACAGTTACGCAGTGGAAATGCGAAGAAAACATTAATCAATATATTCAAAAAGAAGAAAACTATTCTTGATAATCAAACTCAAAATCAAGAATCCGAATAGTATCGCCCTCTTGAGCACCAAGAAGTCGAAGTTCTTCATCAATTCCCATCTTACGAAGTTTTGAAGCAAAACGAAGGGCAGCTTCTTCGGTTGTAAAACGTGTCATTCGAAGAAGTTTTTCGACTTGTTCTCCTCGAATTACCCAAATATCCTTTTCTTTGACAATAGTAAAAGGCTTTTCTTCTTTAAACTGATATAAAACATGACTTTCGAATTTTTCCTCTTCATAAAGAGGTTTTTTTATTGTATGATCCAACAAATCTGATAAAGCCTGAATCACTTCTTTTAAACCTTCTCCTTGAAAAGCAGATACTTCAAAAATAGGAATATCTTTCACTTCTTTTTTAAACATCTCTAAATTTTTAAAAGAAGATTCCATATCCATCTTATTCGCAATAATAATTTGCGGTTTTTCTAACATTTTCGGATCAAAACTTTGTAATTCTTGATTAATAATTTGAAAATCTCTTAAAGGATCTCTTCCTTCGGTTGCTCCCATATCAATAACATGCGCAAGAACGCGTGTTCTTTCAATATGTTTTAAAAATTGATCCCCAAGACCTTCTCCTAAAGAAGCGCCTTCAATCAACCCTGGCATATCAGCAACAACAAAAGATTTGTCTTTGGAAACTCGCACTACACCTAAATTAGGAACAAGAGTTGTAAAATGATAAGCCGCAATCTTAGGTTTTGATGCCGATATTTTAGAAATAATAGTAGATTTTCCTACACTAGGCATCCCTACAAGTCCAACATCAGCTAGAAGTTTTAATTCAACCTTAATTCGTCTTTTCTCACCAGGTTCTCCATTTTCTGCGAAATTAGGAGCAGGATTATTCCTGGTTGCAAAAGCAATATTTCCTCTTCCACCTCTTCCTCCCATTGCGATAATCGCTTGTTCTTTATTTTTGGTTAAATCAGCCAGAATCAGATTCGTGTCTAAATCAGTAATAACGGTTCCACAGGGAATGCGAATCAGAATATCTTCAGCATTTCTTCCATGTTTTCCTTTTCCTTCTCCATTCGCACCTTTATCTCCTTTAATCTGTTTCCTATAGCGAAGATCAATGAGTGTATTTAAACCTTCATCAGCTTCAAAAATAATATTACTTCCTCTTCCCCCATTTCCTCCATAAGGTCCTCCCATGGAAATATATTTTTCTCTTCGAAACGCCATACATCCATTTCCACCATCTCCAGCTAGAACCTCTAAACTTACCTCATCAATAAACATCGAATCACCTCTTTTTTTATTATACCATGTTCTTTTTTTTCTATAAAGTCTCTTTTAAACTTTTTGAAAGATCTGTATTTTTGAAAATAAAATAAAAAAGACCATTTGGTCTTTTTAAGATTTCCATTTTTGATGAATCATTTGTTTTTTTGCTAAAACCCAATCGTGATGATCGCTTACAATCAAAGAATTACAGTATGGACAAACAGTAGATTGAAGATTTTCAAGTGGGGCGTTACAATTTGGACAAACATTATCCTTCGTACTTAACCCTTTTATAACAGTTATCTCATAATCGTAGATAAGTTTTTGATGCTCCTGCCCACGGACAACTTTATTATTTTGATCGACAATATAATCAAAACACTCTATAAGAAAACGAACCTTTAAAGCAATTTTATCGTTTCTTTTTTCCATACCTACAATTTCAAAATCCGTTAATTCGAAATCTCGCATAATGTTTTTCTGTTTTTTCATATGTAAAGCAACCAACTGCGAATGGTACTGATTATATAACTCATCAGTTGTATATTTTCTTAAGGTTTCATAATCAAAATCCATCCATGCAATTTGAATTTTTTGATACATCTCATAAATTTGTTTTTGAAATTCCTTTTTATCAAAAGAAGGTAATTCTTTTATAATTTTATCAATATTATAGGGAGCAAGGTGATACGTATTGGAAATATCGTTTTCATCTTTTCTTGAAACATTTTTTTTCTGATCCATTCCTTTTACAAAAAGGATAATCATTACAATAACAATAAAAATAATCATATAATCAACGATATTGGAACTTTCCCCAAAATAACTTACAGAACCACTACTTCCCCAATCGGAACTATCCCAACCAGAGCCTCCCCAACTAGATCCTCCTGTATTAGAATCGCTATCATAACTTCCATCCCAACCAGAATCTGCTTGAACAGAAAGAGTAAAACCTATAAGAAGAAACAAGAAGAAAACCAAAAATAATTTTATACTTTTTTTCATAATTTACCAACCAACTTTTCTTCTATATTTTTCACTTTACTTCGAAAGAGACTAATACCCAACCTTTTTCTTCTAAATGGTAAATAGTTCCACAATAATCACATTTTCCATTAGCATTAATATCCATAGCAGCTCCACATCCAGGACATTTTTTTACTTTTTCCTTTTCTTCAGTTGTTATTTTTTTCATAAATAACAGATTATTATCTTTTTCAATTCTTGATTGGTTGTTTCCGCTTACAAAGTTTCCCTCTTCATCCATAAGATAATCCATATATCTTGATACAATATTGACAGAAATAAACATTTGATGATCTTTTACCTCAGCTCGTAAAAGATGCGTCTCTTTTACATTTATTTCGTCATACATTTGAATGAGATGTTTTTCATTTAGATCTTTTATTCGTGCAAGAAAACCTTGATAGATCTCTTCTTTTACAAAATGACGAATTTTTTCAGGTTCCTTCATCATAATCGCTAAATGAATTTGAATAAAAACATTATCAATAAACGTTTTAAATCCACTTTCCGTAAAATCTGGATCGTATTTTAAAATTTCATTTATTCTCATTTTATTTAATTTCCGCTCCACAATTGCTACAAAATTTTCCAGTTGCTTTCACTCCACAATTACTACAGAAATTTGCTAAAGAAGACTCTTTTATTGTTTCCTCTTCCACTTCTTTTTCTACTTCGTCTTTTCCAAAAATAGTTCCAGGTTCTGGCTGTCCTGTTGCTTGGAAAGTTGTTCCATCTGCTGTTTGATTGATACTTTGCATAAGATTACCTGCTGCATTAGAAGCCATATTCATATTAGCAAACCCTACCATTGCTCCCCCATCATTAGAAGAAGCATTAACTAAAGCTTCACTAGCTGCAGTAGCCATTAACCCAGATTGTAAATTCCGATTACTAAAGATCGTTGCATCATCAATTTTATTGACTCTTTTCATCGAATCTTCTGTTAAATTAATATCTCCAATAGCAACATCCGTAATCATTAAACCATATTGTTGTTTCCAAGATTCATCCAAACAACGGTTCATTTCATCTGAAATATCGCTTCCATACATTCCGATATCCCCAAAAGATACTTTTTCTTTTCTCATTATAATAGTAATCGCTTGGGTAATTTGTTCTATAAACTTTGTTTTTAATTGACTTCCAATTACTTCCTCATAAGTAATTCGATCTTTAACATTGGTTCCAATAACAGAAGAAACTAATCTTGCTGGATCCACCACTTGAAAAGCATATTCTCCAAAAAAAGTTACCTCAACCATACCATATTTTTCATCCATAATCTTCTTAGGTTGTGGACTTCCAAACTTATTTCCTGTAATAATTTTTGTATTTACATAGTACACTCTTTGATCATGAGCAGGTTGCCCTCCATAGGTAATACGTTTCCCCATATTTTTTATGGTATCTTTTATTCCTTTAAACACACCACCCTCAAAAATAGTAGGCTCACTGCTTCGATCATATTTATAAGTTCCACTTTCTGCTGTAAATTCTACAATAGCTCCATTATCAACAATAAGCATGCTCATTCCCTCTGGAACTACAATAGCACTTCCATTAGTAATAATACCTTCACTTGGATTTTTATTTCCATCCCCATGTTTTACAAGTCCTCTTTGAATTAAAACATGACTATCACTTTCTGGACAAACAATAAACTCTTTAAATTGATCTCCAAATCCAGATGAAACTGAACTGGAAACGGCTTTAATTAAACCCATAATTCACTCTCCTATTTCTGATACTATTATAACATATTCTTAAAAGAATGTGAAATACTTTCATAAAACTTCAAAGGAACAACTTTATAAAACAAGCTTTTAGCATAAATAAAAAAATACATCTTAAAGATGTATTAATTACTTCGTAGGATAAATACTAACTTGTTTTCTATCTTTTCCTACACGTTCAAATTTTACATAACCGGGTATTTTAGCATACACCGTGTCATCCGAACCAATGCCTACATTTACACCTGGGTAAATTTTTGTTCCCCTTTGACGATAAAGAATAGACCCACCAGATACATATTCTCCATCCGCTGCTTTGGCTCCTAATCTCTTTGAAATGGAATCACGTCCATTTTTAGTAGATCCTTGTCCTTTTTTATGAGCGAATAATTGAATATTTAACGTCATCAATTTTAGCATGGTCTTACACCTCCTCATTTATTTTTATATATTTTTTATAGTTGCTTTCTAGTTCTTTTAATAAAGACATCATATTTTCCATTAAAAGAATCTCCATTTTTCCTTCTTTTTTTAAAAGAAAATGAACATATCCTTCTTTAGATTCGTAAAATATACATTCTGGATCCAATCGAATTAAAGCATTGATTGTTGTTGTTACAATAGATGAAACACTCGCACAAACAATATCTTTTCCCATCTTTTCATATCCAGAGTGTCCACAAATCGTGATTTCCTTTTTCTTTTTAGTAATACGAATCATACTATTTTGTTTTGATCGTTTTGATTTCTACTTTGGTGTATGGTTGACGATGTCCTTGTGTTCTACGGTAATTTTTCTTTTGTCTGTACTTAAATACTTTGATTTTTTTCGCTTTTCCGTGTTTTACAATTTCACCTGTTACTTCCACATTTTGTAGATAAGGTCTTCCAACGTTTCCATTTGCCATTAATACATGAGGGAAAGTAACAGTACTTCCTGCCTCTGCATCCATTTTTTCGACATATAAAACCGTTCCTTCTTCTACATAATATTGTTTTCCACCGGTCTCAATTACTGCTTTCATATTAACCTCCTTAAAATCTAAGACTCGCCATTCAGGTAATATTTTCTATATTTTCAAACCTTTTCTGTGCGGTTGTAGAGTGAGGCTCTACACATCATAAAATTTTAACACACTTATCTTAAAAAGTCAAATTTTTTCTTTAAAATTTCTTTTTCTGTGTGATAACAATTTTCTATATAAAATAAATGTTTATAATCCCTTTTCATTTGATTTAAACATTCTCCTTTAATAATTTTTGTTTTTCTAAAAGAAAAAACATATAAATAGCGTTCTAACAAAAATTTATGAAACAACAGCTCCCTTTTTGAAAATTCTTCTATATTCTTTTTGAGTAAAAGAAAAAAAATACAAAGGAAAAGAAAACTTAAATCATAGAAAAAAAGAAAGGGAAGAAGAAAAAAAGAAAAAAGAAGAGTAATTTTATAACTTTTTTGAAAAGAAAAAAAATGATTAAAAATAAGATTTAGACCTTTCGAACCATCTAAGGGCATAATAGGCAAAAGATTAAAAAGAAAAAGTGTTTTATGAAAAAGAAAAAGATGAAAATCAGGTCTATAAAGGGTATAGAGAAAATAAAACAAACATTGAAAAAAAGGACCTAAAATTAAAACAACCCACTCTTCTTTTAAAGGACGATTAATTACCCCATCAAATTTTGTAAGCCCTCCAAAAGGGTACAAAATGATTTTTTCAATTTTCCAGTGGAAGAAAATTCCACCTAAAGCATGCCCACATTCATGAATAAAAATTAAAAAACTAAAAAGAAAAAAATCTCGAAAATGCCCTGTAAGCACACAAATTAAAGCCATTACATAATAAAACGGATGCAACTGAATTTTAAAGGTATTCATGGTAATCTAAAATATTTCCTTCCTTTT
The DNA here is from genome assembly GCA_947065955.1 of uncultured Caryophanales bacterium. Lineage (GTDB taxonomy): Bacteria > Bacillota_I > Bacilli_A > RF39 > UBA660 > CAMSXY01. Next base: position 10,470 of record CAMSXY010000016.1, read on the forward strand.
TAAAAACCAAATAAAGTGTATCTTCCTTAACTTCTCCTAAAAGACTTCCCTCTTTTACATAATCATATAAATTTACATTGATTTGTTCTAAATTTCCATACCAAACATCAATTCCATCTTTTTGTTGAATAATAACAGTTTTCCCATATCCTTCTTTTTCCCCTGCAAAAACAACTAAACCAGTTGTTTTAATAGGAACCAAATATTTTTTTTGCACTTTTAACTTTGCACCATCTAAATAGTCTTCCACATTTTCGTATTTCAACTTTTCATGAAAAACAGGTTCTACATCAATATTTAAATAATCCAAAAAAGGAATTGGGCTTCCAAACTTATCTTCATACCAAGAATTTATAGTCGCAAAAGAAAAATTCGTCTCATAGACCTTTTTATAAAAAACACTTTGAAAATGTAGATCTTTTTTTAAACAAATCATAGCAACGAGTGTTAAAATAACCAAAATTAAAAATTTCGTTATACAAAAAGGAATTTTTAAATTTTTTTTAGGAGAAACCTTTTTCTTTTTCTGTTTAATACTCCTTCGAATCCATTCAACATCATATTCGCGCATGCTACTCACCTAATAAAAGATATGATCTTAAAATTCTTTTTAGAATTTAATAAAAAAAAGTTTTTTTTAAAGAAAGACATGATATAATATTTTTGTTGTTGAAAGGAAAAAAAAGTATGTTTAAAATTAAAAAGACAATTGAAATTCCAAATGAAATGATTTTATTAAGATTTTTGGAAAATTTATTATCCAAAGGGGTAACTACCCCCATTACAGAAGAGATGTTTTTTTCGGTAAGAGAAAAATGGATCGAAACTATAGAAAAAGACCCTACTATGCTTGCTTCAAAACAAAAAATCAAATTTCTTGAAGAGGATTTCTTTGACATTATTGAAAAAGCAAATAATGTAGGGAAATGTAATCAAGAAAAAAATATTCGAATTAACACAGAAATAAATGAAGAGAAAAAAGGAGTTGCCATTCCTACCTATTCTTTAAAAAAGACCGATTTAGATGTTTGGAAGGGAAAATTCGGACGAGAAATTTACCTCCTAGATTCCATTTTAAATGAAAAAGTCTCTTCTATTCCTTTATGTGAATTTTCTCTTAAAAACGTTCCTGAAGATATTTTAATAAAAGCTGAAAAAGTGAGTGCTTTTTATATTAACGATTTAATACAAAGATACATCAAATATAAAATTTCTTATGGAAAATGGCCAAATCAGTGTGAAGATATTGATGAATATGTTTTCAAAAGAAATATCGCTTCCTTTATTGATGAAAAAGGAACTAAGGAAATTTTTAAACTTGCCTATTTAAATGCTATAAAAGTTGTATGTCAGGAAATACTTTCAAAAGAAAATTCACCTCTTTTCTTTTCTAATAATGATCAAAATTTATTAGCACATGCAAACTTTTTGAAATTTGTATTACCAGAACCCTTACAGTTTTTAAAAATGTTTAAACACAACCCTCTTGAAGCTTATAATACTTCTATAGATCTTCAAGTATTAAAACAAGCGATATATTATGATACTGTCTATGATCGATTCTCTCCTTACCAAGGAAATTCTCATCTTGTTCGAAAGAATGGAATTGTAGATAAAGATACCGTCAAAATTATGAAAAAAAGAATTGGAAAAATACGTTGAAAGTCCTTTTTTAATATTCTTTTTGTATCTAAAGGTACTATTTTAAAATAAAATTAGTACCTTTTTTCATACTCTTTTTTGTAAATTTCCTTCTAAAATTTAAAAAAAGTTTGATTATTTTACTTTGGATGGAGGATTTCGAACACTTTCCTTAAAAACAAAAAAAAGCAAATTCTTGCTCTTTCGTTAAAATAGAATGATCAAATTATTTGAATTGTAATTTTTTTATTTTACTTTTAAATAAAATTAATTTAAATAATTTTTAATATATTCTGCTGTTTTTTCGACCCCCAGTGAATCAACATGCATCATTAAATCATAATTGCTAAAGTCTTTCCAATTCCTATTAGTATAAAATTTATAATGTTTTTCCCTTTCCTTATCAATTTTCTCAATTTCCTTAGAAGCTGTATCTTCATGCAATCCATAATATTGAATCGCTCTTGCCACTTTATTTTTTTCATCCGAATATAAAAACACTTTTAAAACATCCCTATTATCTTTTAAGATATAATCCGCACATCTTCCAACAATGACACAGGATTCCTTTTCGGCTAAATCCTTGATGACCTTTGTTTCAGCTATAAAAATTCTATCATGATTTTCGGTCCTCCTAGATTCTTCCTCTTTTTCTTCGATATATTTATTCGATAAACCAGATTCTTTGGCAGCTAAATCGATTAATTTTTTATCATAGAAATTAATTCCTAATTTTTCAGCCAATAACTTTCCAACATATCTTCCACCCGATGCATACTCTCTTGAAATCGTAACAACGATATGTTTTCCTTTATAATTTGTAGATGTAAATTTAGTCATTTCTTTGGACTCATAACTTTTTTTACCAAACCTTATATATTCGGATCCAATTACAAATAAAGCAAAAATAAAACAAATTCCATCGGATATACACCCAGCATAAGCAATCCCATATATTCCCTGGTTCAATACCAAAGATAGTAGTAAAGAAATTGGTATCAATAAAATAATCTGTCTTATAAAGGATAAAATAGTTGCCTTCTTCACTTTTCCAAGAGATTGAATCGCTATACTTCCAGTAATTTCAAATGCATTAAGAGCCATAACCAAGAAAAAGGAATGACACATTAAGACAGCAAACTCCATAAACTTGTCATAACTTGGATCACTTGCATTAATAAAAATCCCAACTAACTCTCTTGAAAAAAAGAAAAAGATTGCATTAAAAACAATACCGATTATAAAGTTGACAATTAATACTTTTTTAAAAACTTCTTTTACTCTTTCCTGGTTACCTGCGCCATAATTAAACCCTATAATCGGTTGAGCTCCTATTGCTACGCCCAGTACAATCGATATATAAATACTATTTATCTTAGATATGACACCATATACGGATAAGGGAATATCTGCTCCAAATTTAGATAATGCACCTAATTTTGTCATCATATTATTCATAAATACAAATAAAACCAGTACAGTACCTTGTGTTATAAAGGATGATAAACCTAACCCTAGTACTCTAAAGACATCTTTATCTAATTTCATACTTTTTTTAGTTAACTGAATAGATTTAAATTTCTTTATATATATTAAAGCCAATATAAAGGAAACAAATTGTCCTATTACGGTAGCGATGGCTCCCCCCACTACACCTTGATTAAATACAAATATAAAAATAGGGTCTAAGATAATATTAATAACAGCTCCAACCACTAGCATTATCATAGAGTATTTAGGAGAACCATCGGCTCTTATAATATTGGATAAAGAAGAATAGAAAATCATAAAAGGAGCCCCTAAACAAATAATTTTTCCGTATTCTAAGGCATACGGATAAACACTTTCAGTACATCCAAATAATATAACTAATTTAGGCATAATTATAAAAGAAATTACCCCAAGGAATAAAGAGACTAGAACAGTGACTATTATAGATTGCCCTACTCCTTTAGAGGCTTCTTTTTCATTATTTTCCCCTAATTTAAGGGAAAGATTAGCGGCTGCCCCATTTCCAATTAATCCAGCAACTGCATTAAATACAATAATTAATGGAAATATAACATTAGTAGCAGCATTTCCCAAAGTTCCTACCCCTTGACCTATAAATATTTGATCAACAATGTTATAAATAGAATTTATTAACATACTTACTACACAAGGAATTGAAAAAGTTAATAATAACTTATTTATCTTATCTTTTCCTAAGTCAAATTTTTTCATATAATATTCCTCCTTTTTTCTTACATAAAAAAGCGTATCACAAAAAAAATTTTTTCGTAAGCAAAATTTTGAAATTTTTTGAATTTTTTTTCATTAATCTCATAATAGAATTCTAAAAAAAT
>CAMSXY010000017.1 GCA_947065955.1 uncultured Caryophanales bacterium
CACAAGGATGAACACTCTTTCCCTACACGACGCTCTTCCGATCTCGAAAAAGGATGCTAGACAAATACCAAAAGAAATACCAAGTTTTTTTAAATAATTCATAAAAATCCTCCTAACAAATTGTATGCATTGTATAAAAGAATATGATTTGCATCATAATGGTAGTAGGTGATGATATGTATACAAATATTATTTTAAAAACGGTGGTACTTTATTTTTTCATTATTCTCAGTTATCGAATTATGGGAAAGAAGGAAGTTGGAAAGCTAGGAATTGTTGATTTAATTGTTTCGGTTTTAATTGCAGAGTTAGCGGCTTTGTCTATTGAAGAGGTAGAAAGTTCTATTTTTATTTCAATTGTTCCTATTGTTGTTTTAGTTGTAATTCAAGTTGTTTTTGGTTATATTAGTATGAAAAATTCAAAAATTCGAAATTTTGTAGATGGAACTCCTAAAATCATTATAAAAGATGGGAAACTTAATTTTAGTGTTATGTCCAAATTGCGTTATACCTTAGATGATTTGCTCTCTCAGTTAAGGGAGCAGAGTGTAAAGAGTATTGAAGAAGTAAAATACGCTATTTTAGAGAATAATGGGAAACTTTCTGTTTTCGATAAAAATGCAGAATATCCACTTCCTATTATTATTGATGGCGTTGTAGATTATGTGGCTTTGAAAGACTTACACAAAGAAGTGAAATGGATTACAAAAATGTTAGAAGAAAAAAATTTAAAATTAGAAGATGTTTTTTATGCTTTTTATGCAAAGGGAAAAACTTTTATTATTAAAAAAAGTGATTTACTCTAAAGATTTCTTAGAAATCTTTTTTTATTTATAAAGGAAAAAAGATTATTATGTTATAATAAAGAAATGGAGGAATTTTTATGAAATCTTTTAGAGGTGAAGTTGTGGAAGTGTTTCTTCCTTGTGAAGAAAATCTTTCAGATCCCATGTATTGTCAAAAAATTGGTTTTAAAGTAAAGGTAGATCAGCAAATAATAACCATTATTCAAAACCAAGATGAAAAAAATATACATATATTAAAAAAAGATAAGGTTCTTATTACAAAGAAGGAAGGTTGTGCGAAAAATGGATAATAAAGAAAATATCCTTGGACTTTATCCTCATAATCAAAAAATTTATCATCAAGTAGAAAAAGCTTTTCAAAGCGGGGAGAAAGTTGTTGGAATTGTAGAGGCCACAGGGGCAGGAAAGACTTATAATGCTTTACAACTTGCCTATGATCATCCTCATTTAAAAATTGTTTTTTTAGCTCCTTCTAATAGTATTTTAGAGCATATTCAAATGATTATTGAAAAAAATCCTGATTTGGATTTTAAAAGAGATTTTCCGAATTTGCAATTACGAACCTATCAAAGTCTTCTTAATCTATCTTATGAAGAAATCGAAACTATGGATATCGATTTGCTTATTCTAGATGAGTTTCATCATATTGGAGCCCCTATTTGGGGAAGTCGTGTAGATACTATTTTAGAAAAACATCCTGCTATAAAGGTATTTGGAATGACTGCTTATACAGTAAGAGACCGAAAAACGGTTTATGAAAGGGATATGGCAAATCCTAATACAGAGGAATTATTTTCGAATAAAATTGTCGCACGTTATGATTTATGTGATGCTATAATCGATGGCGTTTTACCTAAACCGATTTATCGAAGTGCTCATATTCATCTGTTATCTATTGAAGCTAAATTAGAAAAAATAGTCGAAGCTCAAATTCCAACGCAGGAAGAACAAAAAAAGTATTGGGATCTTCTTGAAGATATCAAAAAGCGCATTAGCAGTGCTCCTAGTTTATTTGATATTTTAAAAAGAAATATAAAACCTAGTGGGAAATATATTTATTTTTGTCCTTTGAATACTTCTTTGGATGGAAATGGATTAGATACAATTATGCAGGAAGTAAAAGATTGCTTTAAAAGTTACATTAAAGAGGAAGATATTGTTTTTTATAAAACACTTAGTAAAGATTCAAAAGAAGGAAAGAAAAATCGAGATGCTTTTTATAAGGATCAAACAATGGATGGTAAGAATGCAAAGGATAAATTAAGAATTATTTTTGCCGTTAATCAATATAATGAAGGAGTACATGCACCGAATGTCGATGGTGTTATTATGGGAAGGGGGACCACATCGGATATTGTTTTTTTTGAACAATTAGGAAGAGCTTTATCTGTTCGAGGGGATCATTTTCAAAAATTCGTCGAATATGAAAAATATACAAAAGAAGAACTTTTAAATTTTTTTGATGAAAAAGAACAAGAACTTTTGAAAGACAGGAAAAAGGAAGATTTAATTGAAAAGTTAATTGCTCCTGTTGTTATAGATTTGGCAGGAAATATTGATTTTATTAAAGAATTAGAAAACGATTTAAAGGATCGTATTCGTGAAAAAAAGGAAAAAGAAAATATTTTTTCTAAATCCAGAAAGCCTTTTTTTTCAGATGTTATGTTTGATATTGCTATGTTAAATCAAGAATTATTTGAAATCTTAAAAGATTTAGAAGAACGTCTTACTTTTGATTCTTGGGATAAAATGTATTTTTTAGTTTGTCAATATTATCAATATTATAAAAATTTACAAATTCCTGGTGGATTTAAAACAAAAAATGGTTATGAATATAATGAAGAAGGATCTTATTTAGGAAAGTGGCTTATTCGACAATATCAAGCATATAAAAATGGAACTTTGTCGGAAATTCATCAAAAAAAATTAGAAAATGTAGGGGTTGAATTTGATAAAATTCGTTTTCGATTGCATTTTGAAGAATCCTTTTCTTTAGCACAAGCGTATTATCTACATTACAAAGATTCCTGGATTCCCTATGATTTTAAAACAAAAAATGGTTATGAACCAGATCCAAATGGTTTTGCTTTGGGACATTGGATGGAAGTTCAACGGGCAAGGTATAGAAACAATGAATTACCAGAAGAATCTAAAAAATTATTAGAATCGATTGAAATAAATGCTTTTGCGCGTAAAGCAGATTTTGATTGGGATAAAAATTTTAAATTGGCAAAAGCTTACTTAGATCACCATGGAGATCTGAATATTTCTCAAAATTTTTGTACCAAAGATGGATATACATACGATGCGGATGGGTTTCATTTAGGACAGTGGCTTAATAATCAAAAACACCATTATAGACAACAAAAATTAACTTTAGAGCGCCAGAAAAAATTAGAAGAGATTGGCGTTCGTTTGAAGCCTATTTGTTTGGATGCTCTTTGGGATCAGAAATGTACTTTATTAAAAGTATATCATCAACATTACAAAGATTTTAAAATTCCAAAATCTTTTCGTACCACAAATGGTTATGAACAGGATGATAAGGGAATTCCTTTAGGACAATGGTTAAATGCTCAATATCAACAGTATGCAAAAGGGTATTTATCAGAAGACCGAAAGAAAAAATTGGAAGAATTGGGTTTAAAAATGGATACCAAAAGACCAGAGACGCATTGGGATGAAAAATATGAATTGGCTAAAATATATTATCAACACCATGGTAATCTTGCAATACCTGCACGTTTTCGTACTCAAAATGGTTATGAATCAGACCCTTCTGGCGTTTTACTTGGAAAATGGTTTCATCATCAATTAGAAGGATATAAAAAAGGCATTCTTTCAAAGGAACATCAAGAAAAGTTAGAAGCCATAGGTGCTATCTTTACAGCAAAAACTTCTCAAGCCAAATGGCAAGAACAATTCGAATTAGTTCGTATGTATTGTCAACAGCATGGGGGCTTGTGGTCTTTTTACAAAGTTTGTAGCCAAAATGGATCTGCAATTGATCCAAAAGTGGGTTTTTTAAATAGATGGATTCAAAAACAATATTTTGATTTTGCAAGTGGAAAGTTATCAAAAGAAAACCAATCTCTTTTAGAATCTATTGGAATTCATTTTAAAGAAGATACAATACAGTTCATAGAACTTTGTAGGCAATCTCAGATAGATTTTGTTGCATTTCTTTTAAGAAATATTTCTTTTAAAGAATTGGAAGCAAAACTTGCATTTTTAAAGGAAAAAAAGGAGCCTATTTATAAAAATGGAAATTTACATGAAATTTTTTCGATGGATGCTATGGAGCTAAATGAAACATATGGAATTTCCTATGAGCAACTTCTTGACCAATCTTTTTTAAGCAGTAAAAGAAAATAAATTTTTGAATTTGCATTTTTTTAAAAAAGTGTTATAATACATCCAAAAAAGGGGAATTTTTATGAAGCAGTATCCTATATCTATGATTTTGTTAATGAGTTTTCAAGATTCAAATTGGAAAGAAATTCAAAATAATTGTTCTGATGTTATTATAGATTTTGAATATATTCAAAAATGTACCAGTAAAGAACTTTATCAAACAATTATGGTTTTAGAATCTTTAATTGAAAGAAATTTTTCTGATGGAATTTATAATTTTAATTATCTGATGTCTTTAAGACAAGTTATGGAAGAAACGAAACGTTTTTCTCCCTTTTATTATGTAGATGGAAGACCACTTGACTTGCGAATTTATTCTATTTGGTATGAGCGTGAGAAAAAGCAATATAATACGGATTATAAAGAATTTAGTCCAGAGGATGTAAAAACTTTTGTTTATAAAAAAGGTATGAAGAAAAGAACACATTAGTGTTCTTTTAATTTTCTTTTTACATGATAAATATGATGGATTGTTACATAAAAGATATTAGAACTCATTGCAAAGATAAGCCCCCACATTCCAATCTTTAAAAAAGATAGGGAAAAAAGTAGAATTGTTCGAAGGATCATGCCTGTGATAGATCCTCGCATCGCACATTTTGCGAGATTCATTCCTTGCATACAAGCTGTAAGGGGACCTTGGATATAGTGTAAAAGACAAATTGGGGCTAGAAAACGTATATAGGAAATTCCAACATTCGTGTTGTAAATCCAATTTAAAAGCAATTCAGGGAAAAAGGTTAAAGTAAATGTAATAGGAATTCCAATCAGAAGGGAAACAAAAAGAGCTTGCCGTATTTTTCTTTGGGTACTCGAAATATTTCGGTTGGAATACGAGTTACTAATTACAGGAAGTAAGGCATGGGATATCGCCATTGTAAAAAAGGAAGGAAGTAGGATAATAGGCATAACATAACCATTTAAAACGCCATATTCATTTATAATAAAATGATTGCTGTAACCTACTTTTAATAGTACATAGGTTAATAAAACAGGTTCTAGAAATCCTCCTATATTCCCAATAACACGTGTTGTAAGAGTTGGGAAGGCGATTTTAAAAAGTTCTTTGACATTTTTTCCTTGTATTTGAAAATCCTCTTTTAATAAGGTGAATTTGGGTAGAAAAAAATAAAGAATAAAGGTAGAAGTTAATTCACTTATTATATTGGATAAAACAACAAAAGCAATTGCCCATTCAATTCCTTTTATAAGAAAAAAAGGAATTCCTAAAAGAAGGGTTATTAGTCTTACTATATCTTCTGCAACATTGGAAAGTACATGGGGAAACATCTTTTCTTTACCAAAAAAATAACTTCGAATCATATTTGAAATACTGATGAAAGGAAGAACGAGTCCAATGGATAAAAGTCCATAGAAACATCGACTATCATGTAAAAGTTGAAGAGCAATATATCGACTTCCTATTATTAAAAAAAGGATAATAAAACCATTTACAAAAAGGGAAAAGAGAATGGAAGTGATAATTAAGTTTTTGTTGTTATATTTTTCTTCAGCAATCATTTTAGAAAGTGCAACTGGAAGACCTAATTGTGCTAGAGCGATGAAAAGATTAAAAGTTGGCATAATGAGCATGTAAAGTCCAATTCCTTCACTTCCTAGTAAGCGGGTCATTACAATTCGAATAATCATCCCTAAAACTTTTGTTAAAAGTCCTCCAATCATTAGAATAATAGTTGATTTAATAAATTTGTTTTTCATATGAGCATCCTTTCTTCTATATAAAATATATGTGAAAAAAAAGGATATATTTTGAAAATCGATGGACAAACATTTTAAAATCTTTTAAAGGATAATTTTTATAGATTTTAAAAAAAACATTTTCAAAGGAAATTTTTTCCTATATAATAGTAATAGAGGAAAAGAGGGGCCTTATGGAGATAGAATTTCGCAGTTTAGAGGAATTATATAATCATTTAAAACCAGTATTAAAGACTAAGTATGCTGAAATGCGTCGATGTGGATATACTTCTATTACTTTAGAAGATATCTGGGAATATTTAAAAGAGGTAAAATGGAAAAATTCCAAAAATTTATATTTATATCAGATGGTAAGTGATGTGATTCATATTGAAAATCATTTCATTGATCAATATTTTCAAGAAAAATTAGAAAAAGAAGGGGAAAATTTACCGAAAATGGATGAATAGGTGATCACATGAAAAAGAAACGAGGAAAATTTTTATTCTATACTATTCTTATAGTAGGATTTATGTTGGCAACTTCTTATTTAATAAAACCGTTGTTTGAAAGAATTTCCTTTGGATTGGATTTACAAGGAGGATTTGAAATCCTTTATCAAGTAGAGAGTTTAGATGGAAGGGAAGTTACCCAAGATATGCTTATGGCAACGTATAAAACCATTAGCAAACGAATTGATGTTCTCGGTGTTTCAGAACCTTCTATTTTGATTGAGGGAAATACCAAAATTCGAGTGCAGTTAGCAGGCGTTCAAGAGGAAGAAGTTGCTCGTAATTTACTTAGTAAAGCAGCAAGTCTTACCTTTCGAGATACAAAAGATCAACTCTTAATGACAAGTCAAGTTTTAAAAGAAGGGGGAGCTTCTCTTTCCTATGATTCTTTTGGAAAACCTGTCGTGTCTTTAAAAATAAAAGATAAAGAAACTTTTTTTGAAGTTACTAAAAAGGTAAGTCAAATGCCTAATAATTCTATTGTTATTTGGCTTGATTTTGAAGAGGGAGATTCTTATGAAAAAGAAAAGAATCTTTGTGGTAGTTTAGGTCATTCAAAATGTTTATCAGTAGCTCGTGTTAATCAAGGATTTGCAAGTGATGTGATAATAGAAGGAAATTTTAAAACGGAAGAGGTAAAAAATTTAGTAGATTTAATAAATTCTGGAAGTCTTCCTACTAAATTATCTGAAATTTCTTCTAAAACAGTTAGCGCATCTCTTGGTGCAGATTCGTTAAGGCAAACCATTGTCGCAGGTATAATTGGGGTTCTTTGTATTATAGTTTTTATGATTTTTTTATATCGTTTTGCGGGTTTTTTAGCAAGTGTTTCTATACTGTTTTATACTTTATTTACCTTTTTTCTTTTTTATTTATTACAAGGTGTATTAACCCTTCCTGGGATTGCTGCTTTAGTGATCGGAATTGGTATGGCAATTGATTCTTGTGTTATTTTGTTTGCTCGTATTAAAGAAGAATTCTTAAAGGAAAAGAATTTGATTAAAGCCTTTCAAGCGGGTTCTAAACATTCTTTTGGAACTATTATGGATTCCAATATTACGACGCTTTTAGTCGCTGTTATTCTTTTTATTTTTGGTGAAAGTAGTATTAAAGGTTTTGCTACTATGCTTATGATTAGTATTTTTACAACCCTTTTGGTTATGGTGTTTTTTCATCGTTTTTTGATGGGGCTTTTTGTAAAAAATAACTTTTTTGAAGGTAGGGAAAGTTTTTTTCTACCTCTAGGTTCTAAGAAAAATCGAAAAGAATTTTTATTTATGAAAGTAGGAAAACATTTTTTTCGATTTGTGTTGCTTTTCTTTTTCTTAGGGACAATTTTCTTATGGAAAAATGGTCTTTCTCTTGGTATTGATTTTAAGGGTGGCTCTATGATTACTTTAAATTCTACTGAAGTGGAAAAAAAGGAAATAGAAGATAGGGGTTATACTGTTTATGATAGTGAACGATTGGATCAATCTATTGTTTTTAAGATCGAAGAGGTTTTAGAAAAAGATGAAATTGTAGCACTTTCTAACTATTTTAAAGAAAAAAATATTGGAAGTGACATAGGGGTTGTTTCTAATTTAGTGAAAAAGGAATTGATTCGAAATGCTTTTTTCTCTTTAATGATTGCAAGTATTGGAATGGTTTTTTATATTACAATTCGTTTTCAGTTTACGTTTGCACTTGCTAGTATTTTGACTCTTTTTCATGATGTTTATGTAATTATTTTGCTTTTTTCCTTTTTTAAATTGGAAGTTACTAGCATTTTTGTAGCTGCTATTTTATCTATTATTGGATATTCCATTAATGATACCATTGTTATTTTTGATCGAATTCGTGAAAACCTGCAAAGGAAAGATCATAAAGAACTTTCTTCTTTGATTGAAAAGAGTATTGGAGAAACTTTTTTTCGCAGTATAGTCACTACAATAACAACACTTTTTCCAGTGGTTTCTCTTATTATTTTTGGAACCCACGAAATAATAAATTTTAATATTGCATTACTTATAGGTCTTTTGGCAGGAAATCTTTCTTCTTTGTTTCTAGCAAGTTATTTATTTTTATGTTTTGAAAAAAGGAAAAAGAATAAACCGAAGAAGGAAAAAGAGGAAGATGGGGAAGTTACAGAAGTTCTTATTAAAGGAATTAATTCATAGAAAAGAGGTTAAGTATGTCAAAAAAAGATTTAATGATTACTTTTGAGGATTTGTATGATAAGATGGATTACATTTCTTCGAAAGAAGAGAAAGATAAAATTCGAAAGGCTTATATGTTTGCGTATGAAAAACATTATGGTCAAAAAAGATTAACAGGAGGGGAATATATCTTACACCCTTTGAATGTAGCTTATATTTTGGCGGAAATTCATGCAGATAGTGCTACGATTATGGCAGCGCTTTTGCATGAGGTTTTAAAGGAATGTGATGTTTCTATAGAGGAAATCGAAGAGCTTTTTGGAAAAGAAGTTGCCTTTTTAGTCGAGGGAATTTTTAAAATTAACCGTTTAAGTTTTGGGGGAGATAACGAAGCTGTAATTGCTAGTCAAAGAAAAATTTTAGTAGGACTTTCCGAAGATGTTCGTGTTATTTTTATTAAACTAGCGGATCGTTTACACAATATGCGTACTCTTTGGGCTATTCCTTTAGAAAAACAAAGGGAAAAAGCAAAAGAAACTCTTGATTTATTAACGCCTATTGCCCATCGATTAGGAATAAATCAAATTAAAAGTGAACTGGAAGATTTATCTTTGCGTTATTATAAAAAAGAAGTTTATTATTCGATTGTTGAAAAATTAAATAAGTCAAAATTTGAAAGAGAAAGTTCCGTTTTTCATATGATTGAAAGTGTTTCGGCTCTTTTAAATGAACATAAAATTACACATGAAATAAAGGGTAGAGCTAAGAGTATTTATAGTATTTATAAAAAACTTGATAAGGGAAAACGTTTTAATGATATCTATGATTTATTAGCTCTTCGTGTTTTCGTAAATACGAAAGAAGAATGTTATCAAGCTCTTGGAATTATTCATGCAAAATATAAACCTATTCCAAAACGTTTTAAGGATTACGTTGCTATGCCAAAAACCAATATGTATCAATCCCTTCATACAACGGTTTTTGGAGAAGATGGCAATTTATTTGAAATTCAGATTCGTACTTATGAAATGGACCGAATTGCGGAATATGGTATTGCTTCCCACTGGTCTTATAAGGAAAAAGGAAGTAATGTTTCTGCTAATATGCAAAATGAAATGGAACAGAAATTACAATTTTTTCGCACCATCATGGATTTAAAAAAGGAAGGGGTCAATGAAGAGGAATTTGTTCATTCTTTAAAAGAAGATGTATTCAATGATATGATTTATGTCTTTACGCCAAAGGGAGATGTTATTGAACTTCCAAAAGGTTCGACTCCCATCGATTTTGCGTATCGTGTGCATAGTGGAGTCGGAGATAAGATGGTTGGAGCTATCGTTAACAATACAATTGTTCCATTTGATTATGTTTTAAAAGATAACGATATTATAAAAATTAATACAAATAAAAATGCAATAGGTCCTAGTAAAGAATGGATTAATATGGCCTATACGGTTCAGGCAAAGAATAAGATCAAAGCGTTTTTTAATAAAATGGATAAGATTGAATATATTAAAAGAGGAGAAGATTTACTTTCTAAGGAACTTCGCAAGAGAAAGTTATCAATAAATGAATTTTTAAAAACGGAAAACTTATCAAAAATTTTGGAAGAGGTAAAATGTGTTGATTTAAATGATTTTTATTTAGCGCTTGGTTCTAATAAAATAACGATTTCTTCTGTTATGAATATAGTAACCAATGAAAATTTATCCAAAGAAGAAATTATTTTAAAACGTACTAAAAATAAAGAATTTCAAAATGTCGTTTCCAAAAAGGATATTCTAGTTGATGGAATTGATGATATTAAGGTCAATATTGCTTCTTGTTGTAAACCTGTTCCAGGGGAAGAGATTATTGGATATATTACCAAAGGAAATGGAATTTCGATTCATAGTGTTCTTTGTCCCAATATTTTGGATATTGAACAACGCTTACTTCCTGTTCACTGGAATGTCTCTATTACCAATAAGTATGCGACTTCTATTTTAATCCAAACGAAAGAGAATAAAAATATCTTATTGGATATTATTTCAAAAACTTCTGGGAGTGATCTTTCATTACAAAGTATTAATACTTTATCGTCTAATGGGTGTTATTTGTATGATTTAACGGTTCTTGTGGATGGTATTGAAAAGCTTTCAAAGTTTATTGGAGATGTTGAATCCTTGCCTGGGGTTTTTTCAGTACAGAGGGTTATGAAATGAAAATTTTAATTCAAAGATCCCTTTCTTCTTTTGTTTCGGTGGATTCTAGGAAGGTTGGAGAAATCTCTTCTGGAATGGTGTTGTTTGTTGGATTTAAAAAAGGAGAAAATCCAGATTTTGAAAAAATAGTGGATAAACTTGTTCATCTTCGAATTTTTTCAGATGAAAAGGGGGAGTTTAATTCTTCTATTTTAGATGTAAGGGGAAGTATTTTGTGTGTTTCTCAGTTTACGCTTTATGCAAGTGTAAAAAGGGGAAGGCGGCCTGATTTTTCTTTGGCAATGCCGTATGAAGAAGCCCAAGTGCTTTATCAAAAATTTGTAGAGGTTTTAAAAAGATGGGTACCTGTTGAAACTGGTATTTTTGGAGAGGATATGAAGGTATCTTTTACTAACGATGGACCTGTTACGCTTCTTTTAGAAAGTGAGGATTTATGATAAAAAATAAAGTTGATTTTAAACTTGTTAATTTAGCGCTTATTGCATTTATTGTTTATATTCTCTATCAAACGGGAAATGTTTGGACGAGTGTTGTTGGGAAGATTTTAAGTATTGCAACGCCTTTTTTCTTTGCGTTTGTTATTGCTTATGCTCTTCATCCTATTTTACGTTTTTTAATGGATCATAAAATAAAGAAGGGAGCCGCTATTGCAATTGTAATGCTTGGTTTCTTGGGGATTATTGCTCTTGCAATTGGATTTTCTCTTCCACTTTTATTTGATCAATTATCTAGTTTATTTAATGGGATTATTTCCTTTGTTAAAGAACTTTCTGTTGATTTAGATATCAGTTTTGGTGGATTTCAAGAGGCACTTACCAAAACATTTAATGACATTATTGGAAATTTGGGTAGCTATGTATCGGATGGCGCTATTAGTGTTATTAGTATTTCTTTAAATTATTTATCACTTGCTATGATTACTTTGTCAGCGTCTGTTTATTTTTTGATTGATATGGATCGAATTCGTTTTGCAACACGTCGTTATTTGGAGAGAAAATCAAG
Organism: uncultured Caryophanales bacterium; assembly: GCA_947065955.1. Lineage (GTDB taxonomy): Bacteria > Bacillota_I > Bacilli_A > RF39 > UBA660 > CAMSXY01. Next base: position 11,775 of record CAMSXY010000017.1, read on the forward strand.
AAAAAGCTTTTTATATGTAAGAAGACTTGATATTGAGATGAAACAATATTTATCTGGTTTTTTAAAGATCATGTTTATTTCTCTTTTTGAATATGCGATTATTTACAAAATTATTGGACATCCCAATGCCTTTTTACTCGGACTTTTAGGTGCAATTGCTGGAGTTATTCCTTATTTTGGCGGAATTTTTGTCAATATGATTGCTGCTATTACGGCTTTTGTTATTGGGTTCCCATTATTTATTCGTACTGTAATTACTTTCGTCATTTTATCTTGGATTGATGGGTATGTAATTAATCCACTTGTATATGGAAAAACAAATCGTGTGCATCCTTTGATTTTGATTTTGTCCGTTTTCGCAGGGGGAATTTTGTTAGGGGTATTCGGTATTATTATTTCTCTTCCGGTTGCTATTTTGATTCTTTCTACGTATAATTATTTTAAAATGGATATTTCTGAAAAGATTGAAGATATGCGTGAAATTAAGAAAAAAAATAAAGAATAATAAAAAAAATTTAAATTAAAAGAGTAAAAATTTTTAAACTTTTCTGAAGAATACTATCTTTTTGCTATTCTTTTTGGAGTGCAATTATAATTTAAAGGAAAAATTTATTTTTTCTTGTTTAAAAAGACATAATTTTAAAGATTATGCTTTTTTTTGTTCTTTTTTTGATCCTTCTTTTATGTTAAGTTAGATATTAGAAAAGTTGAGAGAAACATTTTATGTTTTTTGATAAAAAGGAGATAGAAAATGAAAAAAATAGGAAAAAAAATAAAGGAAAATTTTAAGTTATTTTTAGGAATTGTTGTAGGTGTTTCGATGGGATGTGGAAGCGTTATTGCTGCTCGTGTAATAACGAGTCAAGAGGTTTTTTATACTCATGAAACCTCCCATGTGGCTAATGTACAAGAAGCTATAGAGGAATTATATCAAAAATCTAAATTTTCTTTTCATTTACCCAATTTACAAGAAGATGGATTAAGGTATACAGGGAAGGATCCTGATAATTATGTAAAATTTAATGAAGAATTGTGGAGAATTCTTGGTATTTTTAATGGGGAAATGAAAATTATTAAAAGTACCTCCCTTGGACCATTGGCTTGGGATAGGGAAGGAAAAAATACGTGGGGAAACAATAGTTTATATAATTATTTGAATACAACTTATTATAATAGTTTAAATGAAACAAGTAAAAATATGGTTAAAAAGGCTACTTGGAATATAGGGGGATGGAATACTGCTAGTATTCCTTCTCATCTAATGTATGAATATGAGGAAAATAAGGATGGTACAGATTCTTCCGTTTCTGGTTTTATAGGACTTATGAGTGTATCGGATTATGGTTATGCAAGTAGTAATTGTTATAGTGAAATTATCTTAAGTGATTATAATAGTTCAGTTTGTAGAGATACAAATTGGCTTTATGCAAAAGAATATGAATGGACAATAACCCATTATTCCCCTTATTTAGGGTATAGATCGGAAGAGCACACGTCTGAACTCCAGTCACCCAAGTCTATC
>CAMSXY010000018.1 GCA_947065955.1 uncultured Caryophanales bacterium
CATGACCTTATCCGTCAAGCGGCTAATCTGTTTCTGTTGTCCGTCCACTTTGACGAATAGCAAATGTATCAGACACATCATAACTATCTGTAACACTACCATTAAAATCCACACGTAATGCATGATCCACAAGAACAAAATCAGGAACAAGTGTCCACTCTTTCTCCCCAAGGAATAACCAATTTGTGCTGATACACAAAGAATTACTATATTCGTATAATACCTTCGATGTTTTATAACACCCACTACTTGCATAACCATAATCACAAGCATTTAGAATTCCAATATATCCTTGCACAGTTACTGTAGTAGATCCCTTCCCAGGAGTATTTCCTTCATAAGCATAAATCTGTTCTGTTGTAATATTTGCTGTACTCCAACCACCTGTCCTCCATGACGCATTTTCCACCATATTTTTATAAGTTTTAGCCAGTTCATTATAATAACTCGTATTTAGATAATGATATAAACTACTATTTTCCCAATCATTTTTCCACCACTATCCCACGACATATCTTTAATGGAATCGTTTTTTATAATTTTTATCTTCCCATCAAAAATTCCAATCATTCTCCACAATTCGTTATTAAATAATACATAATTATTTGGATTTTTCCCAGTATACCTAAGAAATGATATGTCCATTTGGAATATTTTCTTTTGCTAGAGTATAAAGCTCCTCGACCGCTTCCTGCACATTCGAAACATTGGAATCTATATGTGCGTAAGTTACCTCCCTACTCTCTAGAAACGTTGTTGCCATAACGCTTATTCCTCCTAAAGATAATCCAATAATCAGTCCAATAAATACTTTTAAATTTCTCTTTATTTTTTTTCATCTGCACCTCTCCCAAGACTAATTTATCACACTTAAAAAAAGCATAAAGAGAAAAAAAAGACATTTTCTTAGGATTCATGTCTTTTATAATAAATATATATCGATTTTTTCATTAGATTATTTAAATTACATTTCCAATAGTTCGCCTTCCTCATAAGGTTTTATTCTTTTACCTCTAAGGAAGAAAATAAAACTTCCTACAATAAAAATCAAAACAACTAAAGAACAAATTTCTAACATCTGTCTTCTTTGAAGTTCCTCAGCTTGTTGTTTTTTTAAAACAATAATCTCAGCAGGACGTCTTTCATAACGATCAATCAATTCTAAGATAATCGCATCTAGATCTACATAAGAATCATAATGTAGAAAAAATTTTTGAACATCTAAAGTAAGATCTGAATAATCTTCTGTTTGAAAATTTTCATAATAATCTTGTAACTTAAAGACATCTTCTGCAACTTCATAAAGAGAGGGTGCTATAGAGGGATTTTTATATACATGCGTTTTTGCCTGATAAGCATAAGCAACCTGATAAATTAACTCCTCCTTATTTGCAAGAGAAAGAAGATCCACACCATAAGGAAATTCATTATAATATCCAACAGGCATTGTCAAAGTAGGAAATCCAGTTTGTGGAGCTATCGCCCAACTAATACTAGATATAGAATTTCCCTTTGCATTAGCTAAAAGTCTTGTTTGCTCCATTAAAGTAGGATATAAAACAACATCCACTTCGTTCTTTTCAAACTGAGTTGTAATATGTTTTTTAAAGCTTTCCCTTTCTTTCATCAATTGGCTATAGTAAGAAGTATTACGAAAATCACTGGTACAATAATAATTCAAATCCCCCAAAGGATTCACATAGGCTTTTGTTTTAACCAAATCATTAAAACTTCTTATTTGACTATTTGTCCCTTCAATATACTGGTTAAAATCATAACAAAATGTTTCCCCGATAAATTTATAATACCCATTATAAAAATAAGTAATAGGTACAATTTCTGCCCCTAAACTTTTCAGTTCTTCTAAAGCAGAATTTACCAAAGCACGTATTCCCCGATTAGAAGAATAAAGATAAGGAGTTAAAACACCGATTCGAATTCCTGTTAAATCTTTTTTTAAAGAAGTTTCATAAGATATTTTATTATCTGTTAAAATAGAAAGAAGAATTGCATTATCTTCAACATTCCTTGTAATAGGTCCAACAACATCTCTAGAGTCATCAAATTTAATAACTCCTGCTGTATTCACAAGACCATAAGTACTACGCATCCCAACAACACCATTAGCAGAAGAGGGAACTCGAATCGATACACCTGTATCTGTTCCAATACCTGCAACAGCCAAATTTGCTGCTACTGCAACAGCGGTTCCGCCAGAAGAACCATAAGATGTATATTTTGTATGATAGGCATTTGTAACTTTTCCAAAACTACTATTCGATTCCGCTGCATAAAGGGCAAATTCACTCATATTGGTTTTTCCAATTACAATAGCACCCGCATCCAAAAGTTTTTGTATCAAAGGTGCATTTTGATAAGGATAAGAATCTAAAAGAGCCTTCGTCCCTGCAGTTGTAGGAAATCCCACAACATCAATATTATCTTTAACAGCAATAGGAAGTCCATGAATTAAGCTTCTTCTTCCTTTTTCTCGATATTCTAAATCCATTTGGCGAGCTTGTTCCAAAGCATTTTCATTTAAAGTAATAAAAGCATGATACTGCGAATCATAAGCCTCAATCCGTTCCAAATAAAATTTCATAAGCGATTCATAGGTTAAATATCCCTTATCAATAGCTTCTTGAATTTCATAAATATTCATACAAGTAGGATCCACAGGTAAACTAGTAGATGCTAAAGCAGAAACATTAGGAAATAAAAAAAGCAGAAAAAAGCAAAGGATCCTTTTCATTAAAACACCCCCATATAATAATGAAAAAGCAAATCTTACGATTCGCTTATTTCACTACCTTATACTCAACCGTTTTTGCGCGCATTAAATCAACATCTACACTTCCAGTAAGAACTTTTACTCCACCTGCAGCAAGTCCATCTGAAAAATCTGTATTTTCAATGGTCGTAAGTACATTTCCGTTTTCATCTTTATAAATGATTTGAATACTTTTCACTGCAATAGGAGAAGTGGTTGTATTCATAATTTGTACACTAACACGTGAAAGATTATTTTCTCTTATAACCGATACACTAGAGAATTTAATACCATCTACTTCTTTTTCAGCAATAATATCTGCTGTTGTATTGGCTGTTGTTTTTGGATCCTCCGTATAATCTGCTCTTGGGGGATTTTTTTTATTATTACAAGCGGTTAATGTAAAAGCCATTCCAACAACTGCAAGAGCTATTAAAAATTTCTTCATGAGTACCTCCTTATTTTGTCTTATTATAACACAGGTTTTTAAAATGTTCAATTATTTTTTACAAAAGCATACAATTTTTTTACTTCCTTCGGATTTAAATATCGATATTCCCCTGAATGCAATCCCTTCAAATTCAAAAAAGCAACTTTTTCCCTTTTTAATTTCAAAACAGAATGCCCAACACTTTCAAACATTTTCTTCACCTGATGATTTTTTCCCTCATGTATAATAATTTCAACAACACTTGTACCATTTTTATAATCTACGCTTTTTACACGAACCTTAGATGAAGAAGTTTTTTTCCCATCTATAAAAACTCCCTGTTTTAATAATCGAATTTCTTCTCCTTTTAAAATACCCGCAATCTTTGCAACATACACCTTATCAATACGATTTTTAGGATGAATCAAAAGATTAGTAAGATCCCCATCATTAGTTAAAAGCAAAAGCCCTGTCGTATCATAATCCAAACGCCCTACAGGATAAACTCGTACGCTTGTATCTATAAGATCTAAAACTGTTTTTCTCATTTTTTCATCTTTTACAGTAGATACCACACCTCTTGGTTTATTTAAAAGGATATAAACCTTTTCATCCTTTTCCAAAACTTTACCATCAATCCTAATTTCAACATTTTCATCTACTTTTAAACCCAATTCTGAAACACGATTCCCGTTTACAAATACTTTACCCTCTTTTATATATTCCTCTGCTTTTCTTCTAGAACAATATCCACGATTTGCGATAACCTTTTGTAGTCTTTCCATGCAATCACCTAACTTATTATAACACACAAAAAACTTTTCCACCATATCTTTTCAAAAAAGGAATTTTACAATAAGGATACTCGCTAAAATACCAACAAAATCAGCAAATAATCCAGCCCATAAGGCGTAACGGATTTTTTTAATACCAATACTTCCAAAATATAAAGTAAGAACATAAAACGTAGTATCCGTAGAGCCCTGTATAACAGACGCTAAAGTTCCAACAAAACCATCGGGTCCAAAAGATTCATAAATAGAGTTTAAAAGAGCAAGTGTGCTACTTCCAGAAATAGGACGCATAATCATCATATAAAAAATCTCAACAGGAATTTTAATCATTTGTAAAAAAGGATCTATAATTTGTAAAAAAACACCTAAAACGTTGCTTTTTACAAAAATATTTACACCAAGTAACATAGCAAGTAGACACGGAAACATCGATAAAATCATAGGAAAACTATCTTTCGCACCATTTAAAAAAGAATCATAAACATCTACCTTTTTAAAAACTCCATAAAGTATAATCACAAAAACAATGAGGGGTATTAACAAATTTGAAATAAATTCAATCATATTTTCTCCTTAATAAGCGATCCATAAAAAGCCCTGCAAAGGTTGAACACACAGTTGCCAAAAGACATAAAAGAACAATCGAGGTAGGATTTTGACTTCCATACATCATTCGAAGAGAAATGATCGTCGTTGGAATAATTGTAAGACCACTTGTATTTAAAACTAAAAAAGTAATCATACTTTTAGAAGCCACTTTTTTATTTGGATTTATTTCTTGCAAAGAACTCATCGCTTTTAAACCAAAAGGGGTAGCCGCATTTCCAAGCCCCATCATATTAGCTACCATATTAGAGGCAATAAAACCAAGCGATTCATGCCCAGCAGGAATTTCAGGAAAAATTTTCAAAAGAAGCGGAGAAATCCACTTAGTAACTTTTTGAATAAAACCAGAATCTGTTGCAATACGCATAATACCAAGCCATAAAGCCATAACTGGAAAAATACGAAAAGCCATATCTAAACTAGTTTTTGTACTATTTAAAATTTCTTCATTAACAACCTCTACCTGTCCTGTAAAAACACAAAACAAAATACCACTTAATAAAAAAAATGCCCATATTTTATTTACCATAAATTTCGAAACCACCCCGCTATTTTTTCAAAAAAACCAGCCTTCTTTTGTTCTAATTTACGAATATATAAAAAGTCTTTATAAATTTCCTTTTCGCCTAAAAAAACACGAATTTCTCCTACAGAATCCCCACTTTGATAGTGTGGTTTTTTCTCTAATTCTATTTTTAAATAAACATTTTCCTTTTCAGTCTCATCCAAAGGATAGGAAAAATCATTATGAAGTTCAAAAGAAACATCTTTATAATACGTTTCATTGAGAATTTCGATTTCTCCTGTTTTTAATATCTTATAGCTTTTAAAAAGGGAAAATGCTTCTTCAAATAAATTTTGATGGTCTAAAAAATCATTTCCATCGTTTAAAGTAACCGCAACTAGATTTAAATCATCTTTAGAGGCTGTTGTAACTAAAGTACGGCGCGCAATATCTGTAAAACCCGTTTTTCCTCCTGTAATATAATCTAAATTATGTAACAACTTATTTTTATTCGTCCAAGAATATACATTTTGATTTGTTTTAAGTGAATAATGTTTTGTCGACACAATTTGCCTATATACCTCATTTTTCATAGCATAACTTGTAAGAAGAGCCATATCATAAGCTGTGGAAAAATTTCCTACCCCATCTATATCAAGTCCAGAAGGATTATGAAATTCACTATTTTTCATACCAATTTCTTTAGCTTTTTCGTTCATTTTTTCTACAAACTTATCAACACTTCCAGAAGTATGATATGCAATAGCCAAAGCAGCATCGTTTCCACTTCGAAGCATAAGTCCATACAGAAGATCCTTTAAAGTAAGTTGTTCCCCATGTTTAATATAAATACCAGATCCATACGCAGTATCCACTTCATTTCCAATTGTTACAACTTTATTTAAATCAACTTCTTCAATAGCAACAATAGCTGTCATAATCTTAGATATACTAGCAATACTTCGAACATTATGAATATTATGACTATAAAAAATACGACCACTATCCATATCCATTAAAATAGAACTTGTTGCACTTGTAGAAAAAGCATAGATCTTAGGTATAAATAAAAACAAAAGAGTTAAGAAAAACAATACTTTTTTCATAATATCACCTATAATACCATATGAAAAAAAGGACAAATTATGTTTAAGGTTTTTTTACAAAAAAAAGATATATTGGATTTCCCTATATCTTTTTACAAATAATAATTTTTAAACTATTTCCTTCCAGTAGAACCAAATTTTCCTTCCCCACGCTCTGTACTTTCTAAAAAATCAACTTCTTCAAAAGCAACTTTCAAAAAAGGCATTATAACCATCTGTGCAATCCGTTCATTCACTTCAATAATCTGCTTTTTTCTACTGTGATTATATAAAGCAACTATAATCTCTCCGCGATAATCCGCATCAATTACTCCAACTTTATTCGCAGGAGCAAGACCTCTTTTACAAGAAATACCGCTTCTAGCATAAATAAAACCAGCATAACCAACAGGAATTTCCATTGCAAGACCAGTATTGATAAATACTGTATCCCCTGGAAAAATAGTCAGATCTTCTTTTAGACAAGCATGTAAATCAAAACCAGCTGAATAATCTGTTCCATAAAAGGGAAGAATAGCACCTTCCCGTACCTTTTTCACTTTTAAAACAATATTTTCCATCTTACAATTCCTAAAGATGCAAAGTTCTTTTTGCAATCTCTTTCGTCTTTCCTACATTCCAAAAATTTTCCCCTAAATAACCACAAGTACGTCTTGTTACATTCATGCGTTTATGATCTTTATTCCCGCAAACAGGGCATTCCCATGCGAGATCTTCATTAATAAGAATTTCACCATCAAACCCACAAACATGACAATAATCACTTTTTGTATTAAACTCCGCATATTGAATATTATCGTAAATAAAGGTTACTAAAGATTCTAAGGCCTCTAAATTATGTCTCATATTTGGAATTTCTATATAGCTAATAGCTCCCCCAGAAGAAATAGATTGAAATTGACTTTCAAAAGATAACTTACTAAATGCATCAATTTTCTGTCTCACATCAACATGATAAGAATTTGTATAATATCCTTTATCTGTAACATCTGGAATGATTCCAAATTTTTCTTGATCAATACGAGCAAAACGGTAACATAAACTTTCTGCAGGAGTTCCATAAAGGGCAAAACCAAGTCCTGTTTCCTTTTTCCATTGCTTACATTTTTCGTTCATATAATGCATAATCCGCAAAGCAAAAGGCAACCCAACCGTTTGCTCTGTTTGTTCTTTCCCCGTCATTAATTTTGTCGTTTCATAAAGACCAATGTATCCAAGGGAAAGTGTAGAATAACCATCTTTCAATAACGCATCAATCTTCTCACCCTTATCCAGTCTAGCAATCGCCCCATACTGAAAATGAATAGGGCTAATATCACTAGAAACACCCATAAGAGCCTTATGCCTACATAAAAGTGCTTCCTTACAAAGCTCAAGTCTTTCTTCAAATAATTGGAAAAAACGTTCCTCATCTTTATCCGCTAAAATAGCAATTTGTGGAAGATTAATACTAACAACTCCCTGATTAAATCTTCCTTCAAATTTATAAATTCCCCTCTCATCTTTATAAGGAGATAAAAAACTACGACAGCCCATAGGACTAAACACATTCCCTTCATAATTTTCACGCATTTTTTTTGCCGAAATATAATCAGGATATAGACGTTTACTAGAACATTTAACAGCTAATTTCGTTAAATAATCATATTTCCCACCCTTTAGACAATTATGTTCATCCAAAACATAAATAAGTTTTGGAAAAGCAGGCGTAATGTAAACTCCTTTTTCATTCTTAATCCCCATATATCTTTGTCTTAAAATTTCCTCTATAATCATAGCATTTTCCTCAATATAAGGATCATCCTCTTTTAAATTCAAAAAAAGCGTTACAAAAGGAGATTGTCCATTGGTAGTCATTAAAGTATTAATCTGATACTGAATCGTCTGTACTCCACTTTCAAGCTCAGATCTTACCCGTTCCTTAACGATTTTTTCAATATCTTCATCACTAATTTTTCCTTTAAATATCTCCATTTTTTTCATAAACTTATCATAACTTTTACGAAGATATTTTCCCAAATGACTCATTTCAACAGACTGTCCACCATACTGACAACTAGCAACAGCAGCGATAATCTGAGTAGTCACTGTACAAGCTACTTGGAAAGATTTAGGACTTTCAATCATTTTTCCGTTCATAACAGTTCCATGATCTAACATATCCCCAATATTAATTAAACAACAATTAAAAATAGGTTGAAGAAAATAATCTAAATCATGAAAGTGCAAAACACCATTATCATGTGCTTTAGAAATCTTTTCTGGAAGAAGAAGCCTTCTTGAAAGGTCTTTAGAAACTTCTCCTGCAATCAAATCCCTTTGTGTAGAAGCAATACTCGCATTTTTATTAGAATTTTCCTCTGCAAGCTCACGATTTTTAAAACGAACTAAATTCAAAATAGATTCATCCGTCGAATTTTCCTTTCTCACTAAATCACGTACATAACGATAAGTAATATACTTCTTAGCAAGATCATATTTTCCCATACACATAAGTTTCTTTTCGATCGTATCTTGAATTTCCTCAACAGAAACCTGCTCTTTAAAATGACTCTCAACAAATTGAATAATTGTTTCTATCTGTTCTTTAGAAACCTTTTTTTCAAAAGAAACCGTTTCATTTGCCTTTAAAAGTGCATTTTTAATTTTACAATTATCGTAATTCACAACAGATCCATCTCTTTTTATAACCTTCATACAACACCTATCTTTCTATCAAAATAATAATATCATAATTCGACATTTTTGGGTGTTGCAATTGCAACAAAACAGAATTTTTGTTATAATTTTTTTAAGGGTAGGAGTTGGTGTAAAATGATACCATTTTATGATATGAAATCAAACGAAATCGAAAAATTATTACCCTGTTTAGAAGCAAAAACCATAACGTTTCAAAAAGGAAGTACCATTTTAAATACTATAAAATCAAACAACAATTTTTACATTCTTTTAAAGGGAAGTGCAAACGTTATTCAAATAGATAAAAGTGGAAATCGAACAATTATAGAAACCCTAAAAACAAACGATGTATTTGAATCAAGAATGTTTCATAGACTAAACAACGAAATCTTCATAATAGCTTTAGAAGAGACACAAATAATCGTCATTCATGATGAAAAAATTTTTATAAAATGTCAAAAAAACTGTCCTTATCATACACAATTCATCAACAACATATTAACCGTTTTAATAAAAAAAATAAATTCCAATTATCTTCACGTCCATTTTTTAACAAAAAAGACTATTCGAGAAAAAATTTTAGAATACTTTTATTATATTTCTAAAATAAAGAAAAAAAAGAATTTCACACTCCCTATGAAATATTCTGATTTAGCAGATTACCTCTCTACAGATAGAAGTGCCCTTATGAGAGAAATAAAAAAATTAAAAGAAGAAAATATAATAGAAATTAAAAATAAAGTTGTAACTATCAAAAATAATCTCTAAAAAGGATCCTTTTTTACTTACAAGATGCATAAACCAACTGCAATAGAGTAAAAATTTAATAAGTGTATAATCTACAAAAGAAAGGATTTCTACCCTAAAATAAAAAAATCTTTCAAAAGAAAGACTTTAATACGTATAAATTCCATGAATTTTATCAATTGTAGAATTTGGAAGAGAATCAACTACCCATCGATCATCCTTTTTAGTTACTTGAATATCCAAAGTATAAGTAACTTTATCTTTTACATTTTTAATCTGCTCTAAACGATAATTTGTAAACAAACTAGCATCATATTCTCCAGATTCATCGGCAAACTCTTCGGGATGGTCTCTTAAATAAGTAGAAGCATCTTGTAAAGCTTTTGTATAATCCGTTACAGTAATTTCAGCCTTAACAGTTGCATGATCTGCATTAATCTCTTCCTGTTTGATTTCATATGTCAAATTCTGATAATGCTTTTTCATAATGTTTTTATAGCTTTCACGTTGCTCATTATTAAAAAGTTCTTCCTCAGCAACCGCTTTATCCAAATCCTTTAAAACATCAGCATGAAGTGTTTGATAACGATTTAACAACTCTTCTACCTTACGCGTCGGTGTATTATTAATATCCTTCATCAAATTACATCCTGTAAAACAGAAAAAACAAGTAAATAAAAGTAATATTTTTTTCATATTTTTCCTCCTACTTCTATTGTTTCCAAAGAACTTTTATTTTATTCAAAAATTTGTTTTATACCTTCTTTTATTTTTGAAACCGAAAAATCCCAATCCTTTTGTTCTTTAGAAGAAAAGGATAATTTTTTACACTCCAAAACGCCTTCTTTTCCAACATAGGCAAGTTTTCCTATAAAAATATCCTCCTCTTTAGAGTAAACACTTAAAGGTAAAAGAACTTTTTCATCTAAAAAGACTGCTTTAGTAATCCTACAAAGACACATAGCAACACCATATTCTGTAAATCCTTTTTTTTCAATAATTTCATATGCTATTTTATGTACTTTTTCTGTAATCTCTTTTCTTTGTTCCTCTGTCAAAATCGTTGAAAGTTTTTTTCCATTTACTTTAAAACTCTCGAAAGGGATAAAAGAACTATCTCCATGTTCACCAAAAACAGGAATACAAATATTTTTAGGATTTATATCCAATTTATTTCCAAGAAGAGAACAAAACCGAATCGTATCTAAAAAAATTCCACTCCCGATAATTCTTGAAGGAGAAACTTTTGTGTAAGAATAAGTATAATAACTCATAACATCTAAAGGATTCGTCGCAATTAAAAAAATTCCTTTAAAATCATATTTCATTAAAGAAGACAAAATAGAAGAAAACACAACACAGTTCTCCTTAATCAAATCCAAACGGCTTTGACCCTTTTTCTGATTAACACCCGCTGTTATACAAACCATTTTAGCGTCTACACAATCAGAATAATCTCCAAAACGGATTTTTTTTGGATATCCTAAAACAAGGGTACCTTCTAAATCTAAAACCTCACCAGAAACTTTTTTTTCATCCACATCAATAAGAACAATTTCATCTATTAAAAAATCTTGATGAACTAAAGAAAAAACATAACTCATTCCTACATTTCCACAACCAATAACAACAATTTTATTTTTCATAAAAGACCTTTCCTAAAAATAAATTTATTAAAAATGTTTTTTTATTAGTCTGTCGTAAACAAAATAAATTATTCAAAAAATGGATCCAATTATTATTTTTAATAAGTATCGGTTATACATGTTTTTCAGTTCTATCAGAATATCCCTTAATCCCATAACTTTTTTATCTTCCCTTCCCTTTTATTTTCATTTAAACCTAAACTTCTCACAAAAAAGATATAATTTTAAAATTATATCTTTTTACTATATTATTTTTTAATAGAATTTTTCAAATATTAGCTATAAAAACTTAAAAGAATCTTGCATTTTTTATATATTTTCATTTCGTATCGTTTCAATTGTATTTTGATGATTAATCTTTCTTATAGAATACCTCATAATTACAAAAATAAGTACAAACACAGCTAAAATAGAAATGAAAATAGCCATAATAGGTAAATGATAACGAATAATAACACTGCCACTAGATAATGCTTTATAAATCAAATAAGATAAAACACATCCAATAGGAATACCAATCAATAACGACTTTATACCATAAAAGAAACTTTCAAGACGAATCATACGATAAAATTCTTTTTTGGTCATACCAATACTTTTAAGCATTGCAAATTCCCTTCTTCGTAAATTCATATTTGTTGTGATTGTATTAAAAATATTTGTAACACCAATAAGTGCAATAACAGTGATGAAGCCATATAAGAAAATAGCAATCAAAGTATAAAAAGAATTCATCATTTGAAACGATTCTGCAATATTATTTATAAAAATATTTTCCTCTTTAAAAAGCTCCTCTAATTGTTCAAACGTTTTATTAGGTTGACTAGAATCAATATATACATTAGAAACAGTAGAATCCGTAATCAACTCTTTATAAGCTTCACTCAAAACTAAAACAGCATCATAATTATAGTTTGATATACCAAAAGGTACTTTTTCCGTCACTTTACAAATTTCTATCTCAAAATCAATTCTTTTTTCATCGTAAAGAGGTACTTTTCCTTTTATGGTATCTCCAGCTTGATAAGAAAATTTTGGAATTTCTACTTGAACACTACCTCCAGTAGAGGATTTATAATCAAAAATAGTATTGATCAAAATTCCTTTTGTTTTTACTTGTTCATAAGAAAGACCTAAAGACTTTGCATATCTTTCAAATTCCTTAAAATCAACAATAGCAATACGCAAATAGTCCATATCCTCTAAATCTGTATCTGTTTCTTTTCCTATCTCTGGATGAATTTCCATATATTCTTTACTATATCGATCCGACTTAAATTCTAAAGAACTATAAAAAATATTAGAAATCCTTTTAATGCCTTCCCAACTAGGAATTTTTCTTATCTTTTCTTGAAAATCCTCTTCCTTATTGTGATAGGAGAAAGATAAATTATAATCTGAACTTTGATAATTTACCTTGATTGTAGAAAAAGCTAACTCTACAAATGACGAAAGGGCTAAAAAGATAGCAACACAAATTACAACACTAACAATCGTTGTTCGATACTTCTTTTTACTTCTTTTCAAATTTTTATAAGAAATATCCCCGCCTATACCAAAAAGTTTTTTAATATAAAAAGGTGTTTTCATTTTTTTTGCAGGCATTTTTATATCATTACTGCTTCTTATAGCAGAAATAGGACTAACAAGGCTTGCTTTTCTTGCACTTTTTCGAGCAGAGATCGGAAGAGCACACGTCTGAACTCCAGTCACCCAAGTCTATC
>CAMSXY010000019.1 GCA_947065955.1 uncultured Caryophanales bacterium
ATGTCGTTTATGCAGATTCATGTATTATTAGTGGAATTGACAAAACAGAACCAACCGTAATAATTACAGAAAGTATTGTAGATAACAAAATGGTATTAGTAGCTAATGTAGAACCTAGTAGTACAATTAGTGGATATAATTATGTATGGTATAAAGAGGGAAAAAAACTTACAGAACAAGTTAATAAAATCATTATCTCACCAGATCCTGGAAGCTATAAGGTAAAAGTGATAACGGGTGCTGGAAACAAAGCAGAATCTAATGAAAAAGAAAAAACTTATATTGCTGAAGAACTTTTACAAAATGTAACAGAAGTTATGGCTCTAGATCCAGATGAAAATAAAAGATATGTAGGAGCAAATCCAAATAATTATGTAAAATTTAACAATGAATTATGGAGAATCATTGGAGTTTTTAATGGACAAGCCAAAATTATACGAAATGAATTTTATAGTACTTCTATAGAATGGGATAAAAATGCAGATAGTGGAGGTCATGGAACGCATGGAAAGAATGAGTGGTCTACAGCAACATTGAAAACCGAATTAAATGAAAGCTTTTGGAATAGTTTGGATTCCAAAAGCCAAAATTATATAGATAAAAATCACATTTGGAGTCTTGGAAAAGTACCTAATGATATAAAAGAACGTACTCGAGAACAAATTTATAATTATGAAAAAAATAAAATTATTTCAGATGAAACCAAAAAAGAATGGACAGGTGCTATAGGACTTATGGATGCATCCGATTATGGATATTCCACAAGTAGTGGTGAAATATGTACTTATCAAATCATGTGTAATTGGCATATGGAAAATTATGTACATTGTAAAAATAACAGTTGGCTATACGATTCTTACACTACCCAATGGACACTAACCGCTAATGGAACCGTAGATAGTTATGTATTTTTTGTAAATACTGGTGGAAGTATACCATCAGACGAATCTGTAGGAAATAATTATGCACTCAACAAATTTGGAGCAAAACCAACTATCTATTTAAAATCCAATGTAAAGATAGTAAGTGGAACGGGAACAAATAAGGATCCTTATCTTCTTGGAAACTAACAACTATAAGATAAAGAAAAAAACGATTATTTATGATTAAAAAAGGCGTGATTTTAAGAATTACACCTTTTTTTCTCGTTTTTGGCCTCTTTTTAATATGATAAAGTAAATCTAAAGGAAGTGTAGAAAATGAAAAAAGGATTTACTTTAGTCGAATTACTGGCAGTGATTGTAATACTGGGAGTTCTTTCTCTCATTAGTATCCCGATGATTACAAATATGATAAAAGATTCTAGAAAAGGGGCTTTTAAAGCAAGTGTGCAAAGTATCTTTCGAGCTTATGAAACGTATGAACTTACCTACCCTATCAAGGAACAGGAAAAATTGAGTATCTTGGATTTACCTCTAACCCATAAAGAGCGTTTTTTATCTGGGAAAGTCTATCGACAAGAAGATGTGATAAAGGTAGAAAATATCAGTAATGGGATCTATTGTGCCAGTGGAACGTTAGAAAATTTAAAAATGATAGAGGGAAATTGTGCTATTTTAGATCTAACCCCTCCTGAGATAGAAAATATAACAACTGAAGTTACAACGAATTCTATTCGAGTTTATACGACTTACAAAGAAGAAGAGAGTTTTTTAAGTAAACACGAGTATCGAATTGCTTTAGAAAGTGAAAATATCGAGGAAAAAGAGTGGGTGCGTGGAGATTTATTGACTTCTAATTTGAGTATGAAACTCTTTACAGGATTAACCCTAAATACTTCTTATAAAATCCAGGTAAGATTAATAAGTACTGCTTTAGAAAATAACACCTCTGAAATAAGAGAAATACAAGCTACAACGAGCCCTTTAGAAAAACCAATCTTTCATGTTTTAACAGAAAAAGAGTATGCGACTTCAAAAGAAGTAAAGATTCTATATCCCAATAAAGAGAATTTGATTTATGAATATAGTATCGATGGAGAAAATTGGTTATCTGTAAAAGAACAAGAAAAGCATCTAATAATAGAAGAGAATCAAACAATTCAAGCAAGAGTAAGGGATGGAGTTAATGTCGTTTATGCAGATACATGTATTATTAGTGGAATTGACAAAACAAAACCCATAATAACCTTAAAAAAAGAGGGAAATAATCGTTTAGTAATAGCAGTAGAGCCTGAAAATACAATAAGTGGTTATCGTTACATATGGTATAAAAATGAAACCATGTTAACAGAAGAGACAAGCGATAACTTGATACTCACGAACTTAGGAAATTATAAGGTCAAAGTAATAACGGGAGCAGGTATTGAAAGCGAATCCAATGAAATACAAAAGAGTTGCACAACACAAGAATTACTTGAAAATGCCAAAAATGTGCAGGCTCTAGATCCAGATGGAAATAAAAGATATGTAGGCGCAAGTCCTAATAATTACGTAAAATTTAACAATGAATTATGGAGAATAGTGGGAGTTTTTAATGGGCAAGCTAAAATTGTAAGAAACGATAATTATTTTAGGGGAAATTGGGATGAAAGTAATAGTAATAATTGGGCTACAGCAACCCTCCAAAAAAACTTAAATGAAATCTTTTTATCCAATATAAACGAAACCGATAGAAACTATATAGATAAAAATCATATATGGAATTTAGGGGGAGCTGAAAATGACAAGGTGAATTGGACACGCGAAAAATTATACCAATGGGAACGCAGAACAGATGCATATAATGAAAGACCTACCACATGGGAAGGTGCCATAGGTCTTTTATATCCATCCGATTTTGGATATTCAACAAGTAGTCAAATGGAATGTATAACAAAGTCAATGAATTTTGATTGGGTGGATTCCGACTGTATAAAAAACAGTTGGTTAGTATCTGATTTATGGTACTGGACAATCACTCCTTTAAAGGACAACACTGGACTTCTACTTTATTTTAATTCAGAGGGCTTTATAGAACACCATTTTGCATTTTATAACGATTCTACTTTACCCACTTTATATTTAAAATCTAATGTAAATATAATAAATGGAACAGGAACTAGTCAAGATCCTTATCTTCTTGGAATGTAAAAGGGGACTTTATTATTGAAAAAAATTGGTTAGTCAAAATTAAAGGCATTTAAAATAGATCTTATAATGAATATATTGAAAAGAACTTTAAGATGTTTTGTAATAAAAAGTAAAGAAATGATCGAAAATATTCATAACTTTTAGAGATTGTCCTCATCAATCTCTTTTTAAGTATTTAAAATTATAAGATATCCTTTAAAAAGTAAAAAGGACAAATGAAAAGGATACACTATAAAAAGTAACCTCTTTTTCATTTTTTTCGATTTTCTAAAGTATTGAAAACAAAAGGAAATCATGTTACAATAAAAAAGGTGATTCTATGAAAAAGACATTATTTCTTTTATTCATTCTTATTTTTCCTTTCTTTGTAAAAGCAGATCAAAAAGAAAAAGTAAATATTTATTTTTTTTATGGTAGAGAATGTCCCCATTGCCATGAGGGCCTCACCTTTTTTGATTCTATAGAAGAAGAATACGGAAAGTACTATAATTTAAATATTTATGAAGTTTGGTATGATGCTAAAAATGAGTCTTTAATGAAAAAAATCGCTCGTTTCAAAAAAGAAAACAAATCGCTTGCTGTGCCTTACATTATCATTGGAGAAACCTCTTTAGAAGGATACGAAGAAAAAGATAACGAGATAATTTTAAAAACCATTGAAAAAGAATATGCAAAAGATACCAGAATAGATATTTTAGAACAAGTAAAAAAAAGTGAAAATCAAAAAGCTATTTTTTTCCTTCTTACAATTATTGGAAGTGTTGTTATAATTATTTTTATAAGCAAAAAAAATAAATTTCAAAAGGGTAAATAAAAAAGTGATAGAGCTTTTTTCCCTTTTCTTTCAAGGAAAAAAGTAGTATAATAAAGACGGAGGAGTAAATATGAAAAATAGTTTTAAAAAAATGTGTAGCATGTCTCTTACAACATCCCTTATTTTGATGGTAGTAGGCTTTCTAATATTAATTTTTCCGCAAGTTATTTTATCTTTAATTTCTTATATTTTAGGAGGAATTGTTTTAGTAAATGGAGCACTTACTATATTACGTTATTTTAAAGAAAATAATGCCAATATATGGAACTTTGATCTAGCCTATGGTCTTCTTTGTAGCGTTCTTGCTTTAGTAATTATATTTAATCCCAATGCGATTGTTTCTATTATTCCTTTAATTTTAGGAATTTGGATGATGATTAGTAGTATTTTTAAAATACAATATTCTTTAAATTTAAGAACATACCATAGCGACAAATGGACTTTAACCTTAGGACTAGCTATTCTTACACTTATCTGTGGAGTTTTGTTAACGGTAAATCCATTTAAAGGAGCTGTTACAATGACAAAGATTATTGGAATATTTATTATCGTATATTCTATTATCGATATTATTGAATGTATGACCTTAAAAAAAAGTCTTAATAAAATTGTTGATATAATAGATATCTAGAACACTAGATATTTTTTTAAATACTTATGCGTATTTATCATGAATTTGGACCTATTTTTGATGAAAATTCAGAAATTTTAATTCTAGGGAGTTTCCCTAGTGTAGATTCTAGAAAGAAACAATTTTATTATGCTCATCCACAAAACCGTTTTTGGAAAATACTTTCCTTTTTATACAAGGAAAACGATTTAGATAGTAATGAAAAAAAAATATCTTTTTTAAAGAAAAATCATATTGCCCTTTTTGATGTAATCGAAAGTTGTGAAATAGAAAGTTCAAAAGATTCCTCTATTAAAAATGTAAAAGTAAACGATATTAAAAAGATCGTTTCAAAAACTAAAATAAAAAGAATTTATACCACAGGTAAAAAAGCAGACGAATTATATAAAAAATATTGTTATGAAAAAGTTTTAATTCCCTCGACTTGTTTACCAAGTACTTCTTCTGCAAATGGAAAATATTCCTTAGAAGATTTAATTAAAATTTATCGACAAATTCTATAGGTGAAAAAAATGGAAAATTTAACTTCAAATCTTTTAAATTGGTACCAAAAAGAAAAACGAATCCTTCCTTGGAGAGATCAAAACAATGTTTATTACACTTGGATTTCAGAAATTATGTTACAACAAACAAGGGTTGAGGCTGTAAAAGTGTATTATAAACGTTTTATAGAAAAAATACCTAATATAAAAAGCTTGTGTGAAATAGAGGAAGATGAACTTTTAAAATTATGGGAAGGCCTTGGATACTATACAAGAGCTCGTAATTTAAAAAAAGCTGCTATCATAATAGAAGAAAAATATGGTGGAAAAATGCCAGATACTTATGAAGAAGTCATAAAACTTCCTGGCATAGGTTCTTATACAGCAGGTGCTATTTTATCAATCGGATATCAAAAAAAATATCCTGCTATTGATGGAAATGTAAAGAGGATTTTTACTAGACTTTTTGAATGGGAGGAGTCTTTACAAGACCCGCAACTCCAAAAAAAATTAACTTCTAAAATAGAAAATTTAATTCCAGAAGAAAATCCAGGGGACTTTAATCAAGCACTTATGGATTTGGGTTCAATGGTGTGTCTTTCTAGTACCTCACCCAAATGTTCAATTTGTCCTCTTGCTACGCATTGTAAAGCTTATCTTCATCAAACTCAAACAAAATATCCAAAAAAAACAATCAAAAAACCTCGACGAATAGAACAAAAAACAATCTTTATTTTCGCATATAAAAATTGGATTGCGATTCAAAAAAGAACCGAAAAAGGACTTCTTAAAAATTTATACGAATTTAAAAATGAAGAAGGAAAATATACTTATGAAGATGTTTTAGAATATTTGAAGTATTCTAAAATTTCTTATGAAACAGTATTTCAAATAGGAAGTGCCAAACATATTTTTTCTCATATAGAATGGCATATGACAGGATACTATATTTTATTAAAGGAAAAAAGAAAAGATTTTATTTGGATATCAAAAGAAGAATTAAAAGAAGTTTATTCGATTCCTTCCGCTTTTGCTTACTTCAAAAAATTTTGTTTAAAATGAGACCGTTCCCTTAGTTTTTCTTGATAGAAATTCTATTTTATATTATAATAAAAATAGGTGGTAGAATGAAAAAATTGATTCAATTTGTTTTCCATAGACTCTTTATTGTTGTTCTTCTTTTAATAATACAGATTTATATTATTTTTCTTATGTTAAATGAATTTAATCAATATTATGTATATTTTGATATTATAACAGCTTTCTTGGCGATGCTAGCCGTATTATCTATAGTAAACGATAGAAGCAATCCAGGTTATAAAATTGCTTGGATTATTTTAATTTTAGTAGTTCCTATTTTTGGTGTTCTTTTTTATATGATGTTTGGTGGAAAAGAATTAGGAAGAGCAACACAATCTAGACTACAAAAAATTAGATTACAATCCTTGAACCAAATGAAGCAAAATAGAAAAGTTATGGAAGAACTAAAAGAAGAGAATATAGACGCTTACCATCAAGCCAAGTATATAGAGGATTATGGATTAACCCCTATTTATAATCATAGTGAATCCTTGTACTTTGAAAGTGGAGAAAAATATTTCCATCAATTAGTTAAAGAGTTAAAACAAGCAAAACATTATATATTTTTAGAATATTTTATTATACAAGAAGGTATTATGTGGAATACCATTTTAGAAATTTTAAAAGAAAAAGTAAAAAAGGGTGTTGATGTTCGAATTATCTATGATGATTTGGGGTGCATTATGACCCTTCCTTATAAATATGATAAAAAATTGGAATCTTATGGAATAAAATGTGCGATTTTTAATCCCTTTGTTCCAATTCTTTCTTCTCGGTTTAATAACCGAGATCACCGAAAAATTACAGTTATTGACGGACATACAGCCTTTACAGGCGGTATTAATTTAGCGGATGAATATATTAATGCTTATCCTAAATATGGTCATTGGAAAGATACAGGAATTTTAATTAAAGGAGAAGCAGTATGGAATTTTACAGTTATGTTTTTAACTATTTGGGATAGTATAAAAAAAGAAAACAGTTCTTTTAACAAGTATAAAGCAGAAGTTTATCAAGAAAAAGAAATTTTTAATGATGGGTATATCCAACCTTATATGGATAGTCCCTTTGATAATGAAACAGTAGGAGAAAGTATTTATTTAAACTTAATCAATAAAGCTAAAAAATATATTTATATAACGACACCTTATTTAGTGATTGATAATGAGATGGTAACTGCTATTTGTTTGGCAGCGAAAAGTGGAATTGATGTAAAAATAATTACCCCACATATTCCAGATAAACACTATGTACATGCTGTGACAAGATCTTATTATAATACATTATTAGAAAGTGGAGTTGAAATCTATGAATATACAGACGGATTTATCCATGCAAAAAGTTTTTTAGTCGATGGTCTTTATGGAACAGTTGGAACTGTAAATCTAGACTACCGAAGTCTATATTTACATTTTGAATGTGGTGTTTGGATGTATAAGACAAGTTCTTTAAAGGATTTAAAAAAAGATTTTTTAAAAACACTCCAAATATCAGAACTAGTTAGTATAGAAAAATGTCGCAATCGAAAATGGTACCACCGTTTTATATTGGCAGTAATGCGTATTTTTGCTCCTTTGATGTAAAAAAATGTAAATAAAACTGATTGTCGGTAATAGACGTTAAAAATATTTATAATAAAGGAATAAAGAAAATGGTATATACATATATTGAATTGAAAAAAAAAGGGTTAAACAATTATCAAATCAAAAAAATGGTAGAAAATGAAACATTATACAAAATAAAAGAAGGAGTGTATTCCAATGAAAAAGAGCCTTCTTTTTTAGAGTATATGACGAAAATTCACCCTAACAGCATTGTTACTTTAAATAGCGCTTTTCACTATTATGGACTTTTAAAAAAAGAACCCGAATTTTTATATCTTGCAACTGTTCAAAAAGCAAGAAAAATAAAAGATGATCGAGTAAAACAAATTTTTATGAGCGATCATCTTTATAAAATAGGTGTGGTACCTATGACCTATAAAAGTATAGCTTTTAAAACCTATTCCTTAGAAAGGCTTTTAATTGAATTAGTACGTTATAAAACAGATTTTCAATACGAAACTTACCAAGAAATTATGAAGAGTTATAAAAGAATTTTAAAATTATTAAATAAAAATAAATTGGAAGAATATATGCAATTTTTTAAAGATAAAAAAATAAGAATGCGGATTGAAAAGGAATTGTATGGTGAAAAAAATGATTAAAAACAGAATGGAAGAATTAATTCAAATCTTAAATAAAGCATCGTATGAATATTATACTTTAGACACCCCATCTCTTACAGACCAAGAATATGATCGATACATGCAAGAATTAATACAATTAGAGGAGAAATACCCAGAATTTATTTTTTCTAATTCGCCAACTTCCCGTGTAGGAGGAGCGGTTTTAGATAAATTTGAAAAAGTTACACATGAAATTCCATTACTAAGTTTAAGTAATGTTTACAATGAAGAAGAAATTATTTCCTTTGATGAAAAAATAAAAAAAGAAATTTCTAATCCTAAATATGTATGCGAATTAAAAATCGACGGTCTTTCCGTTTCTCTCCTTTATAAGGAAGGAAAGTTAGTAAGAGCCGCAACGCGTGGAGATGGTAGCGTAGGCGAGGATATCACTAACAATGTTAAAACAATAAAATCTATTCCTTTAGAATTAAGAGAAAAAATCGATATTGAAGTTCGTGGAGAAATTTATATGGGGAAAGACTCTTTTGAACGTTTAAACGAAGAACGTAAAAGAAACGAAATGCCTCTTTTTGCAAATCCAAGAAACGCTGCAGCAGGAAGTGTTCGCCAATTGGATAGTAAAATTACAGCTTCTAGAAATTTAGATGCTTTTCTCTATCATTTACCAGAGGCCTTTAAATATGATATCTATACCCATGAGGACGCTTTAAATTATATGAAAAAATTAGGATTTGTTGTAAATCCTAATATTCAGAAGATAAACAATATTGATGAATTATTAGAATACATAAATTATTGGACAAATAAAAGGGATACTCTTCCCTATGAAATTGATGGAATTGTAATTAAGGTAAATGATTTATCCGATCAAAAAAGATTAGGATTCACAGCTAAATATCCAAAATGGGCAACCGCTTACAAATTTCCAGCAGAATTAGTCCTTACAAAATTACGAGACATTCGTTTTACCGTAGGAAGAACAGGGCAAGTAACACCAAATGCTATTTTAGAGCCTGTCCGATTAATGGGAAGTATTATTTCAAAAGCAACATTACATAACGAAGATTATGTTAAAAGTAAAGATATTCGTATCGGAGATATTGTTGCTATAAAAAAAGCGGGAGATGTTATTCCAAGAGTTGAAAAAAGTTTAAAAGAAAGAAGAAATGGCGAAGAAAAGATATTTGAAATGATAAAAACATGCCCTATTTGTGGAAGTTCTTTAGAAAAAAAAGAAGCTGCTTATGTATGTACAAATGCCTTTTGTGATGCTAAAAAAATAGAAGGATTGATTCACTATGTAAGTAGGGATGCCATGAATATTATAGGTTTTGGAGATAATATTATAGAGGATTTTTATAATATGGAATATCTTCGAAGTATAGATGACTTTTACACATTAAAATATAAAAAAGAAGAATTGATGCAATTAGAAGGATTTGGAAACAAAAGTATCGAAAACTTATTAGATAGTATAGAAGAAAGCAAAACACGTTCCTTAGATCGATTGGTATATGCACTTGGGATTCGCTTTGTAGGAAGCAAAACCTCAAAGTTAATTTGCGCAAAATTTAATACTATGGATAAATGGATGCAAGCTACTTATGAAGAATTAATAGAAATTAAAGAAGTAGGGGATGTAATAGCAAAAAGTATAGTAGAATTTTTTTCTAAAGAGGAAAACAAAGAGCTTATAAAACGATTAAAAGAACATCATGTAAATATGGAATTTCAAGGTAAAAAAACGTTAGACAATGAATGGTTTACTGGAAAAACCTTTGTTTTAACAGGGACTCTTCAAAGTTTTTCTAGAGAAGAAGCAAAAGAAAAAATTGAAAGTTTAGGAGGAAGTGTAACAGGTACTGTTAGTAAAAAGACAACAGCTGTAATAGTAGGAGCCAATCCTGGAAGTAAATACGATAAGGCACAGTCTTTAAATATTCCTATTTGGACAGAAGAAGATTTGAAAAATAAATTAAAGCAGCAAGCAGAAAGTTAAAATAAATTCTATGATAGGGATTAAAGTTTTTAAATAAGCAAATTTTTAAACAAAAAATATTGTATTTTTATGTGTATCTCCTCATATGTTCTTAAATATCTTTATAACCTTTATTTATAAGCGTTTATGATATTTTTATTTTTAGAAGATAATCACATATATTGTTATAATTTCTTATATTTTTACTTTCAAAAGTAGTAAATTAGTAGTAAGTTTTATAGTATTGATTTTTGGTATGATTTAAATGTTTAAAAAACTACTATGCAATGACATAATAGTTAAAAATATTATAAGCGAGACTAGTGGCGTAGCCACTAAAGTCCTCGCCATAATAAGGTATAGTATTACCCTTATTATGAAGCATGTAGCAGAATTTAAAATTTAAAGAATAATATTAAAACCCAATTATAAATTATTTGCTCAAATAGTTCTAAGCAAAATCAACTATATTTCCATTAAGTTGAAAAATACAATTACAACCAAAATAGTTGCTAGCTTTAATAGGAATTGTTATTCCTTTTTTCCATTCTTCTGATAATATTTCTCTAGAAAATTTATCATTTACAATATAATTTATTATTATATTTTTATCTTCAACTGTTAAAATAGTTTCTTCAATATTTAACAAGTTGCTATGCCATCGATCTTGTTTTCCTAGTTCTAAAACTCTATTTTTTGAAATATCAATTTTATCTGCAAGTAGAAGGGCTGCCCCAACTGGACTATTTATTTCATTCCCATTTGAATGGTCTTCAATTGCATGAATTATTGTATCTTTGTTCTCCTGTGATAGGTTTGTTTTATCTAAAAAGTGTATGCACATTTCACTACTTCGATATGCGTGTCCCTTTTTACCTTCTATTGTACCTATATCGTGTAATAGACCAGCAATTTTTCCTAATTCTATGATATCTTCCTCGAAATTAAGTATTGATAGTAATTTCTCAATAGTGTTTATTACAAATGTAGTATGATATCTTCCATGACAGGCTAGTAAATTATTTTCATTAACTTTATTTATTGAATCAATAATATTATTTAATTCTTTATCATTTTAAAGTAAATTATAATTATTCATATTCTATTCCTCCAATTACTAATATTCTACCATATTTAGTAACCTCTTGAAAGATGGCATATTTTTTGTTTGAAATCTGTATTTAAAAGTAGTAAATCGGTAGTAAAAGTGGCTTAAAATCTGGTATATATCCCTTATATATAAAGTTATTTTAGTAAAATTCACATTTTTTTTATAAAAAAGTGAAGAGGGAAGGAAAATATAGCTTTTATTAAGTATTTTTTATTTAAAGTACTAAAATGAAAAAAAGATATTTGGATAATAAAAAAGTTCATAAAACGCATATGAACTTTTTTTATAATCAAGTCTTTATAATAATGAAAGTTATCGGAACCATTAGAATTTTTTTTCTAGTGGTTCTAAAAATATAGGTTTTTCCCAATCTATATTCTCTAAAGAAACATCAAATAAATTTTTATCATCCGTTTGCTGTAACAACAACCTCAAAAAATATTCTGTATCTTTTTGATTTAAACTTCTTAAAAAAATGCTTTCAGCCACATCCTTGCCATAATTTCCCCATTTATACCCACTAACCGTTCCATTATTATATATTGGGACATTGAAACTTTTTTATCTTTGATATCGGTTTCGATTATAGGATTTATACTATTTTGTATAAATTTTTTTAGTTCTTCTCCTTTACCTTTGCTATATTGCCATTTTAATTCGCTTCCCAATTTTAGAGGTAATATTTTCTCAATCTCTTTATCTTATTTTTTTTTGTAATTTACAAATTCAGCTTTTTTATCATATTCTTCTAGTTCTTTTGAAGAAATGTCACCAATACCATCATATCGATAATAGCGACCATGATCTGCTTGAAATTCAAGAACACAGTAATCTTCATCAGCGACTCCATTAGGGTAGTAATTTTCATCTCCTGCACTCCATATCATCGCTTTATATTCGTGATCAAAATGTACGATAACGGTTCCAGTAAAACAAACCCCTTGAAAAGTTTGGCAATTATCAAAATATAAACATGCCTTATTATTTTTTAAAAATGCTTGCACATGCAAAGAGGATGTATTAGTTGAAATCAAATGTCCCCCCAGACCCTTATGCCATGTGCTAAATACTCTTCTTATACTTGGATTGCCATCTTTATCCAAAAAACCGATACTAGCAACCTCAGAATTTTTTACTAAGTTATCTATTTCATTTAATGTCATTTCTTTTCTCTCCTTCAATATTTTTTAAGTCTTTATCTGCGTTGAAATCTTTTTATTTATAAGACTTTTATAAAATAAATAATTTCCTCATTATATTAGAGAATTGTTTATATTTGCTTTCCAAAAGGAAATATTTTTAGCTTATCAAAGTTTTTAAATTCAACTTTTATCAGTAATTAGCTAAAGACTACCAAAGATTTCCTTGAAAGCCATCTTTCATCTTAAACATTATTCTCCTTATATAGAATAATACTGTATAGTTATATTTGTGTCAATGCTTTTTTATGCAATATATGGTTTTTTTAAAAGATATATTCTATTAAAGAAATTTGTTTAGTACATTAGAAATATATGAAAAATAGAAAATATATAACGTAATCTAATATAAAAATTCCAGATCGGAAGAGCGTCGTGTAGGGAAAGAGTGTTCATCCTTGTG
>CAMSXY010000020.1 GCA_947065955.1 uncultured Caryophanales bacterium
TATAAGTTGGAACCTTATCTGTGCTAGTAAGTCCCCAGCCTACAAATTGATATCCCGCTTTCGTTGGAACTTGACTGGTTATATTGAAAGCTACATTCTCTACTTTTGTTCCACTTGTAATACTTCCCGTTCCTCCATTTAAATTATACGTAATGGTGTACGCTTGAACCGTAATCTCATTACTTACACTTTCTACCCCTGATCCCGTTGTTACTTTTAATTGATATATACCAGAAATTATTGGCATCAGAGTACTGGAAGTTTCTCCTGAAATCACTTCGCCATCTTTATACCAAATATAGGTATATCCACTAACTGTACTTACAGGTTCTATGGTAGAGGTTAATACATTCTTATTTTCCACCACATTTTTTACAATCGTTACAACAGGTTTTGTTTTATCAATTCCGCTAATTGTTAAAGCATCGGCATAAACTACATTGGTTCCATCATATACTCTTGCCCTTACAGTTGTATTTTCTTCCACTACAATTGTTTTTTCATTTTCACCTACAGAAATCCAGGTTTCCCCATCTAAACTATATTCGTAAGTAAAACCTTCTCCTTCTGGATACGTGATTTTAACTTCTTTCTCTGTTGCATATTCTTTACTTGTTAATAGAGTTATTACTGGTTTTTCTAAAGTTAGAGTTGATACTTCTAATTCGTAGATTTCCGATACATTATTTTCTAAGGAAGTATTCGTTAGTTTTATTTGTATTTTATACCTTATCCCCTGCTCTAAATTAGAAAAAGTTTTAGTAGAAAGATTTTCGGTTAAGCCATCCCCACTAATCCAACTAGCACTTTCTATATCTTCATCTTCCTTTGAAATTCGGTACTCATGTTTCCTTATAAAACTTTCTTCTTCTAAATAACTGGTATACAGTTTTATAAAATTTGTTGTTACCTCACTTGTTACACTTATAATTAAAGGCGGTGTTTCATCCAATAGATCACAAGTCCCCTCCACAATTTTTAAGTTGTCACTTGTTCCACTGGCACAATAAACTCCGTTACTTACTGTTTCCACTTTAATAGAATCTTCTTTTCGGTAGATTTCTCCTGATACAAATGTACTTTTATTCGTTATATCCAAATCAAAAATACTTAGTTCGTCTTTTACTTCGAATCCATGTTCGGCCTCATAATTCGTATAAGCATGAAAAAGGCTTAACGTACTTGCTTTAAAAGCCCCTAATCTACTTTCCTTAATCACACCATTTATCATAGGAATTGAAATAAGAGCAATAATCCCTAGTATCACAATCACAGCTAAAAGTTCTATTAATGTAAATCCTTTTTTCTTCATTCTCTACACTTCCTTTAGGTTTAATTTACCATAAATAAATAATCAAAAAAAGCAGAAAAAAAGATATCATTTTTTAAAATAATATCTTTTTAAATAAGAAAGGAATAATGTTTTTAATAAGTTATAGTTCTTAATTTACAATAACTACCCAAAGATAAAGTAATATTTTCTCCATACTAAATTTTTAAATATATTTAACATTTTTTAAAACTTGTATTTAAAACAAAAAAAAGACTAGTCTAGTCTTTTAAAAGTTCTAATGTTTTTTTCATTTTTACATCATATTTAATCATATCTAAACCACCAAAGGCTTGGATCAATTCCTCTTTTTTCATCTGATACTTAGAAGCCATTTCTAAAGCTTCGTTAGAAGCCTCTTCCTCGCTAACTTCAATATTTTCTACCTTTGCAATTTCTTCTAACATCAAACGGAAAGTAATACGTTTCGTAGCTTCCTCTTTCATTTGTTCACGCAAAGCCTCTTCACTAGAAGAAGTAAACTGATAAAATTGTTCTAATGTAATTCCTTGCATTTTTAAATGTTCTTCGTATTGTTTTACCATACGATCGAGTTCCTCTTTAATCATGATTTCTGGAATTTCAATTTCTACATTTTTAGCAGCAGCTTCTAAAAGAGCATCCATGTAATGTTCCTCTGCATGATGCATTTTATGTGCCTCAATATTTTCTTTCACTTGTTTTCTTAAAGATTCCATATCATGGATACCATCCATTCCTAAATCTTCAAAAAATGCTTCCCCAACTTCTGGAATAATCGTAGTTTTAATTTCATGTATTTTTACTTTGAAAATAGCCTTTTGTCCTTTTAGTTCTTCGCTATGATAATCTTCTGGAAAAATAACTTCAATTTCCTTTTCTTCTCCCTTTTTCATACCAACAAGTTGTTCTTCAAAACCAGGAATAAATGTATGGCTTCCAATAGTTAAAGAGTAATTTTCACCTTTTCCACCTTCAAAAGCAACACCATCTTTAAATCCTTCAAAGTCAAGAACAACGGTATCTTTTTCTTCAACAACACTGTCTTCTTTTTTTTCTACAACTTCTGCATATTTTTCTTGCATTTGCTTAATTGTAGTATCAATTTCCTCTTCTGTAACTGTTACTTCCTCTTTTTTTACTCCAAGATTTTTATATTCCCCTAATTTCACTTCAGGTCTTAAAGTTAAAACAAATGAAAACTCAATTCCTTTACTATCAATGCTTTTAAGTTGCATCTCAGGTTGAGCAACAATTTGTAAATCCGCATTTTCCTCAATCATTTTATTATAAGCTTTTTCAATGACAAGATCACCTGCATCCATAAATAAAGATTCCTCGCCATATTTTTTCAAAAAAATCTCTTTGGGAGCTTTTCCTGGACGAAATCCATCGATTTTAGCTTTTTTACTAGCTTTTTCATAGGCTTTATTTTTAGCCTCTTCCCATTCAGCTCCTTCTATTTTAACTGTAATTTCTTTTGTATTTGCCATAATATCCTCCTTAAAGTTCTATACTATTATATAATAAAGTCTTTTTTTTTACAACAATTTAGAAAAATTCTATAGAAAAAGATTACTTAATCTCCGTTCTTTCGTTAACAAATTCTTTTCCCATAAGAAATTCGTGAATAATTTCTTCCTTATTTTCAACATAGACTTCCTCAATACGATCCACACGACATTTTTCGGATAATAAAATAGCCTCTATCTTTTTTACCGTTTCTTCTAATACATCATTCACCACAACATAATTATATTTAGGAATTTCATTAATTTCGCGATATGCCACTTCAAATCGTTTCAAAATTTGTTCAGGAGTTTCTGTATTTCTTTCTTTGATTCGTCTTTTTACTTCTTCCATAGAAGGAGCCATAACAAAAATTAAAATAGTTTCGGGCATTTTTTCTTTAATTTGCTTTGCTCCTTGTACATCAATTTCTAAAATAACATCTTTTCCCTCTGAAAGCTTTTTTTCAATTTCTTTTTTTGGCGTTCCATAGTATCGATCATATTGCACTTTTGCATATTCTAAAAATTCGTCTTGTTTTATCTTCTCTTCAAACTCTTCATTGGTAATAAAATAATAATCTTTTCCATCAATATCTCCTTCTCTTTTTTCCCTTGTTGTATAAGAAATTGATAAATATAATTGTTCATTTCTTTTTAAAAGTTCTTTAATGACAGTCCCTTTTCCAGCACAAGTTGTCCCTGATATAATAATCAAACTTCCTCTTTTTAATGTTTTTAACATAAAAACACCACCTTTATAAGGTCATTATACTATGAATTTGCAGGAAATACAAGACTAGTTCTTACTAGCTAAAAATTCTATTTTTATTCAAATGGATAGTATTTTTATCAACCATAAGAAAACAAAAAAAAGGTTTTAAAAACCTTTTGAATTTATCTTTTCTTTATTAAATCATCTTTATAAACCTTTTTTATTTCGCATATCTATTCTTAAATGATCAAAAAAATTTTTTATAGGGTCTGTTCCAAAAATAGGTTTTAAAATCCTTGCCTTATAAACTGCGTAAAGGTAAATTGTAATTCCTAAAAAAGCATAAAATACGATTTCTAAAATAGATAAAAATTTACCAACTGGATTAAGAGGAATCACCTTTGCTACTATTAAAAGCCCCATATACATAACAGCATTTGCAAGAAATATTTTAATACTAATAAAAACAGTCTTTGCATAGTTGGTTTTACAAGTTTTATGAAAATGAATCAATAAAATTAAACTTCCCAAAAGCTGAATCAAAAGTGTACTTACAACAGGAGCATAATAAGCAGGAATTTTCATCTGATGAAACAAATTCATCAAAGGAACATTCAAAAACCACTTTGCCAAAAAGGTTACAATCAGAGTTCCAAGAACAATCTTAATATAGTTCATAACTTGAGCAGTATTACTTAAAATAAAGAAAATAGAATACGTTAAAGCTTGAAAAACATAGAGTTTGAAAAGAGAGATAGAAAGCACATCATAACCATAAAAAACATTCCACACAGGACCTGCTAAAAACATAAGGCCAACGGTCATAGGCGTGATCACTAAAAATAAAATTTGCAAAGTCTGATTTATTTTAGCATTTACATCCTTTAAATTCTTTTTAACAAAACTAGATACAATATTAGGCGTTAAACTTGTTGCAATTCCAACCGAAATTGAAATAACAATCATATTTAGTTTCGAACCCCAGGTAGTAATAACCGCAACAGCATTTTCGGCATCTAAAACATCATAACCAAGATTATTTAAGGCTCTTACCACTGTAAAAGTATCAATCAAATAATAGGCAGATCGGATTGCATCAATAATAATAAAAGGAATCGCATAAAATAAAATTTTTTTAATAATAAATCTAGTCGTTATCTTAGATTCTTCCCGAATTATTGGTTCCCCTCTTTTTAATTCAGCTCTATTTTCCTTTACTTTTTTTAATAAGTAAAAATAAGCACTCATTGCTCCAAGTGTCGCTCCAAATACAGCAATTCCAACCGCTGTATCTATCTTTAAATGAAAAACTTTTAAAGCAAAAAAACTTCCCAAAATAATGACTAAAACACGTATAAATTGTTCTATTACACTCGAAATACTTGGTGTATTCATAATTTTATGTCCTTGTAAATACCCCTTATAAACACTTAAAATAGGCACGAATAAAAGAGAAGTAGAAATAATCCTTACTACCATAGTAATACTTTCCTTAGAATTTCCTCCTACAACATCTCCAATAATTAAATAAGAAATTTGAGGAGCAAAAAGAAAAAGTATTAAAAAACAAAGTAATCCTAAAATACAAATAATACAATTTCCTATTTTAAAAACTTTTTCTTTTGTATGATAATATCCTAAGGTATAATATTCACTTACCATTTTACTAATCGCAAGAGGAATTCCACTAGAAGAAATACTTACAAAAACGCTATAAATAGAATAAGCATAACTATAGAGTTCTCCACCCTTGGTCCCTACAATAGCACGAAAAGGAATTACATAAATAATTCCCAATATTTTGCATACGATAAGACCTATTGTAACAATAATAGCGCCATCTATAAAGCTACTTTTTTTCATTCCTTCACCCTCTTTTTAAGAAGTTTTTAGAAAAAAAAGGTTTAAAACCTTCTAATAACGTGTTGTACGATCTTTAAAATATCCTCGCAACACAGGAAAATTCGTTACCATTCTTGGATTAATTCTCTTAGCATTGTAAGTAGACAATTGTTGATAATCCGTTAAATATAATCCCGTCGCAACAACATAGTGAACATGAGCCCCTGTAGAACAAGAATCTTCGGATGGTTTTCCACCCATAATTCCAATTTGGGTCTGATTCGTAACAGTATCCCCCACCTTAACAAGAGAAGCACGCATATGCCAATAAGAAGTCGTATAGGTCTCAATTTTTCCACTACCATTTATAATACGATGTTGAATATAAACAATATTATTTCCACAACGAGTTCCTCTTTCTGCTGCAGTAGATACAGCCACTACAACACCAGATCCCGCTGCATAAACAGGAGTATTATTATCAACCGTTGAAATATCAACACCATAGTGAAAAGATTGAATTTGCCCTGTTACAGGATGTGTACGAGAACCATAATCACTTGTTACATACCCACTAGCAAGGGGTCTTATTAATGTTGTATCCGTTGGAACTTTTCCCTTAATACATTCATCAAGATCTTCATCATCTTTACAATTATACTGATTTTCGTATAATTTAACATATTCCTTGCGAATACGAATTTCCTCTTCAATAGAAATACTCAACTCTTCTAAATCACTGATTTTATCTTCAATTGTTGCAAGCATTGTAGATAAGGATTCTTGTTTTTTACCAAGATCTGTCTTTTTATTTTCAAGTTCTGTTGTTTTTGTATTATTTTCTTCAATCTTGTTTTGATAATCTACAATCAACCCTTCATTATATTCAGCCAGTTGTCCAGATATAGCACTTCGATAAATAAAATCTGTATAATCTTTTGCCCCCATAACATATTCAAAATAAACCAAAGATCCATCTGAAACCTGATAAAACTCAACAATTTCTTCTAGTTCTATATCTAAATCTTCAATATCTGTATTTAATTTTTCAATTTCGGCTTGTAGAGTAATCAAGTCTTGCATAATATTTTCAATCTCTAAACTTGTCTTTTGAATATCTGCTTTCGTTTGCTGTAATTGCTGTTCTGTTAATTTTTGATCATTTTTATTTTTATTATATTCTTTTTCATATTGGGCAAGTTCAGCTTTTAATTGCCCCAATGTTTTAGCTTTAATACTCTGTTTTGGTAATGTAAAAGTACAAAAAAGTATAGAAAAAACTAAAACGATATTAGCTATTTTTCGCATAACAACTCCTATCTATCTTATTTTTATCATTATACCATATTTTTTACAAAATTAAAAAAAATAATGTATCTCTTTAAAATATTTATAAAAAAATATTCTTTTATCCTTTCTTCACTTCTATTCATAATAAAATAAAACCATTTATAAAACAAAAAAACAACTACTATTTTAAGAGTAATTGTTTTACTATAAAAATTATCTTTGCCTACTTGATTGACAATTTTGTAAATAACCTGCTTGACGCAAATTATAAAATGCAGCTTCTGGGTCTTTTGACATAATAAAATACATTTCATTTTCGCTGGTATCTATACCATCTTTTTTAACAGTATCCTGACATACAAAATTTCCAGGACTCCAAATTTGCATTCCATTATTAATGGCTGTTCTTTGCGCTAAATTGATGCTAGCTGTATTATTGCTTGCAATAGTTACAATAAAGTTTTCTACTCCATATTTTCGTCCTACTGAAATTAAAGTATTTGTTAACATTTCCATAACAGATTTCGCACCTTTTTCATCGTTTAAAATTTCGCACTTAGAATAAGCATATTCGGCAGCAACACACCATTGTTTAATAAAAATAAAAGCATCTTTTAAATCAGAAGCTCCTGAATTAAAATTCATATAACCAGCCATTACAGAAGCGACATACCCTAGTGCTTTGTCATCCAAAAATGCAACAGGAGAAATTCCTGGAAACAATTCGGAATACATTGCATAAATATAGCTATAATCTAAATCTAATTTTTTGCTTAAATAAGCAAGATTTCTTTGCACTGTTCCATTTAATGTACGCGGATCACTAGCACTAACTATATCAACATCTTGTGCTGAAATAAATTTTTTTTCTTCCATACAAACCCTTGAATATAAAGGATAAAATTTAAAAACAATAACATTATAAAAATCTTTACAATATTATTTTTACCCAATATCAAAAAAAATAAACGGATTGAATATTTATTTAAAATCTGTTTAAATATTAAAAGAGGAAATTTTTCTTCAAACAAAAAAGCCAAATGAATACTCTTTCATTTGGCAAAATACAATAAATTATAAATTAATCTTTCTTATAAATTCTTGGAATTCGGGTATTAAGGCAACATAAAATCTCTTCTGCAATACTTTTATTATGTAAAGCAATTTGATCTAAATGTCTATTTCCCTTTATTAAAACACAAAGATCTCCCTTTTGAACACTAGAATCGACTTCAACTAAAGTAATATCCATTGTAACAGCTACAATCGTATAAGGCTTTTCTTTTATATATACCTGATTTCCAATATTCATTTTTGTAAATCCATGCCCATAACCAATAGGTAAAATAGCGATAAAACTTGGTTTTTCTGCAACATAGCAATTATTATACCCAATAGCTTCCTTTTCTTTTAATTCCTTTACAGAAAGAACCGAAGAATACAAATGAAAAGTATCTTCTAAATGTAAACTTTCATTTTCAATTCCATACATTACGTTTCCCATACGAAATGCATTCGCAGAATTTATTTTTTTATAATTCGTCAAAGCTTGGCTATTTGGAACACTTAGCATTGGAATATTCTTAATATCAATTTCCTGAATCATACTTTCAAACCTTTTAAAACCTTCTTCTGTAATAAAAACGTCTTCCGCACAATAACTATGCATATAAAGACCTTCTAAAAAAAGGTTATTTTGATCTATAAAATCTACATATTTTTTTAATTCATCCCCTGTTTTAGGTCCATTATAAAAGTCATTTCCCACATCCACGCGAAGATGAACTTTAATAGGCATTCCTTTTAAGGTCTCTAAATATTCAAAATCAGGAACAGTTATGGATATATTATTTTTTATACAATCTTCGATTTCATTAAAAGGAGGCGGAACAAGTAAAACAATAGGAATTTCTTTCCATCTTTCTCTTATTTTTAAAGCTTCTTCTAAAAAACTTACCGCTAAAAAGTTAGCACCTGCCTTTAAAATAGCCTCAACGACCTCATTTCCTTTATGACCATAACAATCCGATTTTACAACAGCAACTTTATAAAAATATTCTGGATAGGTTTCTATAATTTTTTTAACATTTCTTTCAATGGCGTTTAAATCAATTTCAATATAAGTATTTTTATTCATTTTACCCCTCTAATCTTCAAAACAGATATCCTTTTCAAATTCTTGCACTCTATCAAGATAAGCTTCTATAACGTCATCTTCAAAAGCAATAGAATCTTCCATTCCCATTTCTTTTAAAAGATATTTTGTAAAATACGGATTTTGAATCAAAAGTGGACCTAAAAGATAGGTTCCAAAAAAATTATGAATTCGAATTCCTTCAAAAGAATTTTCATGATTTAGCCCTGTTCCTTTAATCGTTTCAAATAAAAAGTTTTCTTTATTATCGCCGTATGTATGACTAAAACGGCTTGTATATCCTACAACCTTTTTTTCTTGAAATTTTCCTAGATAAAGACTGTTATGCCTTTTGTTTAAATCACATATTGCTTTAAAAGGAAAGATATTTAAACCCTCTATTTTTTCTTTTTCTATTTCAATTTCTTCAAAAAAAACTTCAAAAGCATTTCCTGTAAACAAGAAAAACATTCCTTCTTCTACGCATTTTTTTATCTCTTCTTTATAAGGCATCAGTTTTTGAATAATTTTTTTCTGTCCTTCTTCAGAAGTAGAACCCATATAAACAAGAGAAATTTTTTCGTCTAAAAAATGTGGTTTTTCATTGAGTCCTGTCTCTATAACTTCCGAATTTAAAACACAATCTTTTAAATATCGAACATTAGCTTTATCTCCATAAAGACAACATATTTCAGGATATAACATTTCAATTTTCATAAGATTTCCTCTTTTCTATAACAGAAATTAATTTCTTTTTCACAGAATCTACAAGATGATAAGTCGATGTATCATAAAGAATATAAACAGTCTCTATATCTTTTAGGTTGATTTTATCAACGACCTCTACTTCCTCTGCTCCATATTCCATTTTTTCTTTTGGAAATCCTGTCATTAAAAAACGAACTTTATAATCTAAATATCTTGGACCTGCTACTAAAATTTGTTTCACAGACTCTTTATTCAAATATTCAAAATCGGCATCATGAATCCATCCTATAAACTCTGAAGAATCTTGACGTTCAAAATAATCATCAATCATAATCAAAATAGCTTTATTTTCCTTTGTTGATCCAACATAATCAAAAGTTCTTGAACAAGACACAGAATTTTGTCCTTTTGCCATCATTTGTACAATTTTAATTCCGTTTTTAGAATCTTTATCTAATCTTGTATTTACAACTTTTTGTTTTTTTAATGTTTCACACATTTTTTCATGAGAAAATTGAATTTCTTTAAAAAGGGCAATGGTGGCAAGTTCATTATAAAGATTAAAAACAGTTTGTCCAACTTTTGGAAAAGTATATTCTTCTCCTTTAATATCTACAACAATCTTATCCTCTTTAATTTCCTTTAATAATAAATCGGCTTTTTTACTTTCAAATCCACAATTCTCACAATGACAGATACCTATATGGTGATATTTCAAAGAATCAAAAGTAAGAGGCGTATCACAATTTGGACAAATAGAATAATCCATAATCAAATTTTCATTTTGTTTTTTATCTTCTTCTAATTTTCCCATTCCATAATAAACGCTCTCATGCGTATCGCCTATCCTGCTTGAACAAAGATCGTTAGCATTCAAAATACATTTTGTAGAAGATGGAATGGCATCCCTTAAAATATTAAAAATAAATTCTGGATGGGCATTTCTTTTTATAGAATCACGAAATAAATTTGTAACAACTAAATAATGAGGAACAACGTCTGGAAGAAGACGTCTTGAAAAACGTTCATCAAGTTCTAATACAACAGCATCTTTTTTGCTCTTATTAAAAATAGTTACACTGCTAGCAAGGGCGGTTGCAACACCCGTATCAATATTAGCTCCTAAACGATTGGTTGCGATTTTAGAACCATTGATTTCTAAAAAATCGGCAATCATATTCGTTGTAGTTGTTTTCCCATTTGTACCTGTTATTCCGATTATTAATTTAGCTCTATCGATTCTTTTGATAAAATCTGGGCAAATTTTAAGAGCAATAACTCCTGGAAAATGAGAA
Organism: uncultured Caryophanales bacterium; assembly: GCA_947065955.1. Taxonomy (GTDB): domain Bacteria; phylum Bacillota_I; class Bacilli_A; order RF39; family UBA660; genus CAMSXY01. The sequence continues at coordinate 10,802 of CAMSXY010000020.1, forward strand.
GCATTTCTCTTTAAAAGTTTTAAAGAAATTCTTGAAAACTTAGAAATCCATAAAGCTAGATAAAAACGTATTTTCATAATTATCCCCTCTCAGCTTCCTTAATAGACTCTTTTAAAATAGTAAGGCCTTTTTTTAAAAGATCTTCTTCAATAATTAAAGATGGCATAATTTTTACCACACTATCTTTTCTACCAGCACGTTCTAAAATAAGTCCGTTTTTAAAACAATTTTGAACAATTTTTTTAGAAAGATCTCCATCCTGTACATCAATTCCAAAAATACAACCAATCCCGCGTATCAAATAATTCGGATATTCCTTTTTGATATCTTCCAAAAATTCTTGAATAATACTTTCTCTTTTCTTTGCCATTTCTTCCACATGATCGTTTAAAAAAACTTCTAAACTAGCTTTAGAGGCAACCATAGCCAACTGATGGCCGCGAAATGTCCCATTATGTTCCCCTGGATTCCATAGGTCTAGTTCTTTTTTAAATAAAGTTAAAGCAAAAGGTATCCCATAGCCTCCAATTGATTTAGATAAAGTTACAATATCGGGAATTATTTCAGCTCTTTCAAAAGAAAAGAAAGTTCCAGTTCTTGCACATCCCACTTGAATATCATCTACAATCAATAAAATATCATATTTATCACAAAGGGCACGTAAATCTTGTAACCATTTTTTACTAAAAACCCAAATTCCACCTTCTGCTTGTACCGTTTCAATAATAATAGCGGCTGGTTTTTCAAATCCAGAATGGTCGTCTTTCAAAATACCTTCCATATAGGCAATGGAATCAACACCTTCTGTAAATTCATTTGGCATATGCACAACATTAGAAAGAGAAACACCTGCTCCCTTTCGACTAGCCTCATCAGAGGTAAGAGCCAAAGATCCTAAAGTCATTCCGTGAAAAGCCCCTATCAAAGACCAGATGGTTGATCTTTTTTTTACTTTACGAGCAAGTTTTAAAGCTGCCTCTACTGCATTCGTTCCAGTAGGCCCAACAAATTGTACTTTATAATCATATCCTCTTGGAATTAAAATATTTTTCTCAAAAAAATCTAAAAACTCTGCTTTTTTTTCTGTATACATATCTAAAGAATGAACAATTCCATCTTGTAAAATATAATCAACTAATTTTTGCTTTATATAAGAATGATTATGCCCATAATTTAGAGCACCCGCTCCACAAAAAAAATCAATATATTCTTTTTCATCTACAGATTTAATTATAGATCCCTTTGCTGTTTTAAATACATTATCGAAATTTCTACAATAGCTAGATCGGAAGAGCACACGTCTGAACTCCAGTCACCCAAGTCTATC
>CAMSXY010000021.1 GCA_947065955.1 uncultured Caryophanales bacterium
CTAGCAGGAGCAACAGGTCCAACGGGGGCAACAGGTCCAACAGGAGCAACAGGTCTAGCAGGAGCAACAGGTCCAACAGGAGCAACAGGTCCAACAGGAGCAACAGGTCCAACGGGAGCAACAGGTCTAGCAGGAGCAACGGGTCCAACAGGAGCAACAGGAGCAACGGGTCCAACAGGAGCAACAGGTCCAACAGGAGCAACCGGTCCAACAGGAGCAACAGGTCTAGCAGGAGCAACGGGTCCAACAGGAGCAACAGGTCCAACAGGAGCAACAGGTCTAGCAGGAGCAACAGGTCCAATAGGAGCAACCGGTCCAACGGGTCCGACAGGACCAACAGGAGAATCTGGAGTGACACCTACTTTTGTAATAGGAAGTGTGACAACAGGTGCTCCAGGAACCAGTGCATCTGTTACTATAATACCATCATAGAGAAATTCTATTTTTATATAAAAAGTAAAAAAATATAGGGAAGGGGGAACAAAAATGCAAGATAGTGGGAATAATTACACATTAGATTTTGTATTGCCTGCAGGGCCAACAGGTCCAGCTGGTGCAACAGGAGCAACAGGAGCAACAGGATTACAAGGCGTTCAAGGAGAAACAGGTCCAACGGGTCCAGTACCAACAATATCTATTGGAACTGTAACAGCAGGCGCTCCAGGAACGGATGCATCTGTAACAATTAGACGTGCATAAAAATTTAAAAAATGATTTTCTTCTTTATTTTTAAATGAAAAATTAAGCAATAAAAACTTTGCTTATAGAAGGGAGGATAAAAATGCAAGATAACAATATTGATTATACATTGAATTTCGTATTACCTGCAGGGCCAACAGGACCTGTGGGGGAAACAGGAGCAACAGGACCAACAGGTGCTCAAGGAGACCCAGGAGAAGTAGGACCAACAGGTCCTGCCCCTGTACTCGCTATTGGAACTGTTACAACAGGCGCTCCAGGAACAGGTGCAACGGTCACAATTACTCCAGTAACTCCTTAGAAATTAAATAGAAAGGATGATAACGATGAATTCGGCTGATAAAGAATATTTGTTAAATTTCACCCTACCACAAGGACCAACGGGACCAACAGGTCCAGCAGGGGTAAATATTGCCCGTTCTGCTTATCTTACAACTTTTAATGATGGGACCTCTGCCAATGGAATTACGGTTCAAAGTGGGGATAGATTACCAATCGATAGAGAAGAATTGGATATTAGTAGTTTAATTACTTTAGATACAAGTGATGAAACTATTCGATTTAATGTCGCTGGTTATTATAAAATTACATTTACTGTATCTGCTTATGTATTTTATTCTAATTCTACTTTTGATCCAACAACCGATTTTGTCTCTCTTGGATTTAAATTAGTTAATACTGATGATGTTTATATTGGAACAAGTCAATGGGTACTAAATGAAACACCAATTCAGTTAGTGGGGCAAGGAATTATTTCAGTTAATGATACAACTGCTTTATATGAACTTGTTAATTTAGGACCTAAAAATATATGTTTAAATTCACCTGATTTGAAAAATACTGTTTCAACTTCTTATTTTACTAATTCGTTAATTACTATTGTAATAGAGTATTTAGGAAGACAGGGAGCCTGAAAATGAATCATAGAAAACCTCTTTCTTACTATAGGAAGAGGTTTTTTTAACTACTCTTTTTATTTTTTAATTTCCTCTTTTTACTTTTTGCATATGATTATATAGAAAGGAGAACTATGAATAAATATAAAATTTGTGTTTACGCAATAGCGAAAAACGAAGAAAAGTTTGTTGAACGTTGGGTTGAGTCAATGAAAGAAGCCGATAAAATATATGTTTTGGATACAGGTTCAACAGATAATACTTTAAAAAAATTAAGTGATTTGGGAGTCTTTGTTGAAAGAAAAGAGATTACTCCTTGGAGGTTTGATGTTGCTCGAAATGAATCTTTAAAAATGATTGATTTAGATACTGATATTTGTGTTTGTACAGACTTAGACGAAGTTTTTGTACCTGGATGGAGAAAACAATTAGAAGAAATATGGGATAAAAATATGACTTCTTTATATTATAATTATAATTGGTCTTTAGACGAGTTTGGAAATCCTAAAGTAAACTTTTATATTAATAAAATTCATGCCAGAGAAGGGTATATATGGACCCATCCTGTACATGAGGTACTAAAATATAATAAAGATAAACAAATATCTAAAACAACCGATTTGATAACTTTAAATCATTATCCAGATTCTACAAAATCAAGAGGTCAATATTTGCCCCTTTTAGAGTTATCTGTAAAAGAAGATCCATTGGATGATAGAAATATGCACTATTTAGGTCGCGAGTATATGTACTATGAAAAATGGAATGAATGCATTGATACTCTTTTAAAACACTTGGCGTTAAAAAGTGCCACTTGGAAAGATGAAAGGTGTGCTTCTATGCGTTTTATTGCCCGATCTTATCGAGCTTTAAATCGTTATGAAGAAGCAAGAATGTGGCTAGATAAAGCTATTTTAGAAGCTCCTTATTTAAGAGATCCTTATGTGGAAAGAGCTATTTTGGAAAGTCAATTGAATAATTGGCAAGCTGTTGAAAAATATTGTAAGGATGCCTTAAAATTAGAAAAAAATACAAAAAGTTATATCAATGAAGCTTTTAGTTGGGATCATACGGTTTTTGACCTATTATCAATTAGTCGATTTTATCAAAATGATATCAAAGAAGCTTTTGAATATTCCAAATTAGCTCTTGAAATGGATCCAGAAAATGAAAGATTAATAAAAAATCATGCCATTATCCAATTAGCTTTAGAACAATCTAACAAAGAATCCTAAATTAAAAAAAACTGTTATTTAAACAACAGTTTTTTCTTGTGTCTCTTTTAGGGAATCTTCATAAAAAATAGTGTCGGGTCTTTGTTCAAATAATCGCGCTATTTTGATTGCCATATCATAAGATAATCGTCTTTTTTTATTTTCAATTTGCCAATAATATGTTTTACTAATCCCTAATAGTTCCGCCATTTTGCGGAAACTATAGTTATATTTTTGACGGTACTGCTTCAATGTTTCCATATATCACACTCCATTCTTATTATATATTAACTAGTAATTAATTTCAAGGAAAAAGTTACTTAAAAAGTAATTTTGTGTATTATTTGTTAAACATCTGTTATAATAATATTAACAAATGGATAACGGAGGTATATATGATTGTAGGAAAACGAATTAAAGAAGCTCGCATTAAGAAGAAATTATCCCAGGAAGAATTAGGGGATATGCTTGGTGTTACAAAGGTCTCTGTTTGTGGATATGAAAAGGGAACTCGAACACCTACTATGAAAACTTTTTTAAAATTAATTGAGATTCTAGATTTAGAACCCAATCAACTTCTTGGACGTGATATGCGAGTTATTACAGAAAGGGATCCTTATTATGCTGTTCGCATGGCCAAGGAGGATATTGCGATTATTTCGGAATTAAAACTGTATCCTAAGTTACATGCTCGTTTAAGAGAAGAACCTGTTCGTTTTTTTGAATTATTGAATAAAAAAATCAAATAATCGTTACTTATAAAGTAATTATGTTCCCGTATGGTTATTTCTTGCTATAATGGTATTAACAAATGGATAACGGGAGGAAATATGATTGTAGGACAGAGAGTTAAAACAGCAAGGTTAAATAAAAATTTATCACAAGAGGAACTTGGAAATCTACTAGGTGTTACCAAAGTTTCGGTTTGTGGTTATGAAAGAGGGACGCGTATTCCTACGCTTTCTACATTTTTAAGTCTTTCTGAAATATTGGACTTGGAACCAAACTATCTTTTAGGAAGAGATGTGAAAGTTGTAAGTGAACAAGATGCTAAGTATTCTGTCAAGATGGCAAAAGAAGATATTCGATTAATTCAAGCACTTAAAAAACACCCACAATTACACAAAAATTTACGCTTGGATCCAGATCGTTATTTAGAATTGATAGAGCGTAAACTTAAGTAAAACACTTCTTTAAAGAGGTGTTTTTTTCAACTCCTTATTATATAATCAAATGGGGAGGAAATCTATGAATATTATTTCTATTTTAGAGAAAAAAAGAAAAGGGGATTCTTTAAATCAGGATGAAATTGCCTTTTTTGTTAGTTCTTATGTGAATAAAGAAATTCCAGATTATCAAATGAGTGCTTTATTGATGGCGATAACAATTCAAGGAATGAGCGATGAAGAAACTTTTTTTCTTTGTGATGCGATGCTCAAAAGTGGAGAGCAGTTAGATTTATCCGATATTCAAGGAACTATTATAGATAAACATTCAACAGGAGGTGTCGGTGATAAAACAACGCTTGTTTTAGGACCTTTATTAGCTTCTTGTGGTTTTAAAATGGCTAAAATGTCTGGGCGTGGTCTTGGTTTTACAGGAGGGACAATCGATAAGTTAGAATCCATTCCAGGTTTGGAAGTTACGATGTCTTTTGATGCGTTTAAAAAACAAGTACAGGATATTGGTTTTGCGCTTGTAAGTCAAATGGGAAATTTAGTGCCAGCCGATAAAAAAATTTATTCTTTAAGAGATGTAACAGGAACTGTTGATTCGATACCTCTTATAGCTTCTAGTATTATGAGTAAAAAAATTGCTAGTTCGGCTTCTTTTCTTGTTTTGGATGTGAAAGTAGGAGAGGGGGCTCTTTTAAAAACTGTAGAGGAAGCAAGAAGGCTGGCTTTCCTTATGATTAAAATCGGAAAACGGTATAACCGAAAGGTGATTTGTATTTTAACGAGTATGGAGGAGCCTCTTGGGTATACAATCGGAAATGCTCTTGAGGTAAAGGAAGCAATTTCTATGTTAAAACATGAAGAGACTTCTAAAGACTTTTATACTGTTGTTATGGAAATTGCCTCTCTTTTCCTTATAGAGGAGAGAAATATTTCGAAGGAAGAGGCTTTAAAAATTTTGGAGGAAGAAATTGCTTCTTTTCGAGCTTATGACTGTTTTAAAAAGTTTGTTCAATATCAAAAAGGGGATATCTCTTTGATAGAAAAGGCTCCTTTTGTTCTTTCCATTCAAAGTGAAAAGGAAGGATATATTGAAAAAGTACATGCTTTAAAACTTGCTGAACTTGCAAGAAATCTTGGAGCGGGTCGTTTAGAAAAAGGGGATACGATTGAACCTAGTGTTGGATTTGTTTTAAGGAAAAAAGTAGGAGACTTTGTGAAAGTAGGGGAGGAACTTATTGAAGTTCACTATAAAAAGGATGTATGCCCAAAAGAAGATATTCTTGCTTGTTTTCAAATTGGAAGTGAGAAAAAATGCCCTCAACTGATTTATGAAGTTCTTAGATAAGACGTCAAAATTTGTCAAAAAGAATCGAATGGCTTGCTTATAAAAAATTTCTGTTATATGATTAAAATAGGAGATGATAAAATGATATATCCTTCTATTGATAAACTATTAGCGAAAGTTGGTTCTAAATATTTGCTTGTAAATATTGTTTCTAAAAGGGTTAAACAGATGGATGAAACGAATTATTATCAAATGAAAGAAAAGGAATATGTTTCCCATAAGAATATTGGAAGAGCCCTTGAAGAAATCGCAAAAGATCTAGTTCATTTAAAGGAGAATTAGATTTTTTTTTCTTGACATGTGAACATATGTACTCTATAATGGTATTGGTGATAAAATGAAGATTGAAAAAATTAAGAAAACAAAAAGTGGTAAGTATAAAATAGAATTTGATAATGAAGAAGATCTTCTTACTTATGATGATGTTATTTTAAATAAGGGGTTATTATTTCAACATCAGATCGATTCTAATCTTTTTTATGAATTATGTAAGGATACAAAATATTATGATATTTATCATAAGGTTGTATCTTATATATCGAAAAGGCTTCGTAGTGAAATGGAAATAGATCTTTATTTAGAAAAAAATCAAGTAACAAAAGAAGATCAAGAAAAAATTAAAAAGGATTTAAAAAAGACAGGACTTTTAAATGACACTTTTTTTGCGCAGGCTTATTTTTCCGATAAATTTCATTTAACAAGTGCAGGTCCTTATAAGATTAAAAAAGAGCTTTTAGAACATCGTATTGAGGAAGAAGTGATTGACTCTCTTGTTTTTCAAGTATCTAAAGAAGAACTTGAAGAAAAATTAACTAAATTACTGAAAAAGAGAGTAGAGCAAAATAAGAAAAGTGCAAGGTATGTTTTAGAGCAAAAATTGCTTTATGAATTTACAAATTTAGGGTATGAAAGGGAGCTTATCAATCAAGTTCTTTCCTCTCTTAAGGGAAATGAAAAAGTTCCTTTAGAGGAATATAAAAAAATTTATGAAAAGCTCAACAAGAAATATACTGGAGAGGAGTTAAAACAAAGAGTAATGGCTAAAATGTATCAAAAGGGATTTTGTGCAGCTGAGATTGACTCTTGTAAGGGGGAGTTTCTATAGACATAAAAAAAACAGTGATTACTGTTTTTTTAGTCTTTATATTTTGAAATAGAAGCTTCATAAATTTTATTTAAATCTGTGTCAATAATATTTAAATTATATTTTTTACGAATAGCAACCATTGCTTTGTTAGTTAATAATTTTTCTGTATCAGCACTTAATTTATCTTCCATAAGAAATGTTAAAATATCTTCTTTTGCACTTTCTAAAGATGGTTTTTCTTCTGTTTTTTCCTTTAAAATAATATGATATCCATAAGTTGATTTTACAGGTTCGGTTGAATATTTTCCGTTTTCAAGAGCAATTGCAGCTTCTTTAAAAGGTTCTACTAAACTACTATTATGATCAAATGGATCTAAGGCTCCACCATTTTCTGCAGATCCTGTATCATCAGAATGTTCTTTTGCAAGTGTACTAAAGTCTGCTCCATTATTTAATTGTTCAATTAAATCTTTCGCTTCTTTTAAAGCTTTTTCTTCTGCTTCTTTTTTCTCCGTGTCAGACATACTGTCTGTTACTTCTGGTTTAATTAAAATATGTTTTGCTGTAATTTTACCTGTAACCTTTTCATCGTAGTATTTTTGAATTTCTTCTTCTGTAATAAGACTTTTTACATAATCTTCAATAATTAAATTTTGTTTGTAATTTGCCATTAAATAGTCTTTATAAGCTTCTTCTGTTTCAAATCCACTTTGCAATAAGATGGTTGCAAAATCGGTTCCATAAAGTTTTTCATAGTAAAGTTTCGTTGATTCAAATTCGCCTTCTATTTCTTTTTTCATTTCTTCGGTTGTTTCATGTTCCTTATTTGCAATGAAGTCATCTATCATAGAAATAAGTACACTTGTACCCCCCTGTTTTTTAAGTTCTTGATAAAGCTCATCTACAGAAATAGATTTTCCATCAATGGATACAATGACTTCTTGCCCATTTTCAAGCTTTGGAATTTTCCCACAGCCTGCTAAGGTTAAAACGCAAAGCATTGTTACTAAAATTTTCTTTTTCATTTTTTTCTTCCTTCCTTACTTAACCATACAACAAGTATTTTAACAAAAAAAACATAAAAAAACAATAATTTAGTTAGAAGTAATCACAATTTTTTAAAATCCCCATACAATAATGTGAAAAGATAAAAAGGAGGATGATTTCTATGTGTAACTCTGGTGTATCAGGAGCAGCAATCGTTTTAGTATTATTTATTCTTTTAATTATTATACTTGGGGCTTATATTTAAGCCCTAAAAAAGGGGGTTAAAAAATGGCTTGCCAAAATAGTTGTAATAATCCATGTCATGAAACTACTTGCCCAGAAACTTGCAATCGTGGTGGTAGTTTGAATTATGTAGTACTTATTATACTTTATATCTTATTAATCATTATTTTAGGCTCATGGATTGCTTATTAAAAAGAGATTACGATCTCTTTTTTTCGTTTAATTTTATGTGAAATTTCTAAAAAAATACATAAAAATATTTACAAGAAAACATTTATGGGGTACAATATTGGTATAAAGTGGGTGCAAGTGGCATAAAGTGGGTGAAAATATGTTCATTGGGGAATATCATCATACCATGGATGAAAAGGGTCGTTTAACGATTCCTTCTAAGTTTCGTGAAGAATTAAAAGAAACTTTCATTATTACAAGAGGACTTGATCATTGCCTTTTCATTTATTCTAAAGAAGAATGGAATCAAGTGGTTTCGAAATATAAAGAATTACCTAATATTAAAGATGCCCGAAATTTTATGCGTTTTTTTCTTGCTGGAGCGAGTGAAGTAGAACTTGATAAACAAGGAAGAATTAATATTGCAGCTCCACTTGTGCAATATGCTGGTCTTGAAAAGGAATGTATTATTATTGGTGTAAATGATCGACTTGAGGTATGGAGCCGAAATCGATGGGAGGAATTTATCAAGATGAATGAAGATAGTTTCTCGGATTTAGCGGATAATTTATTTGCTTCTAACATTCCACTATAGGAGGTTTTATGCATAAGAGTGTTTTATTAAACGAATGTTTAGAGTATCTTGCTTTAAAGGAAACGTCTGTTATTGTGGATGCCACGCTTGGGTTTGCTGGACATAGTTTTAAAATTCTTGAAAAGATTCCAAAGGGTTTTTTATATGCCTTTGATCAAGATCAACAAGCTATTTTAGCAAGTCAAAAAAAATTGGAAAGTTGTTTTTCTAATTTTGAAATTATTCATAATAATTTTTGTTTTTTGAAGGAGGAACTTCAAAAAAGGGGTCTATCACAAGTGGATGGGATTTTGTTTGATTTAGGTGTATCAAGTCCACAGTTGGATGAGGCAGAACGTGGTTTTAGTTTTCATAAAGATGCCCCTTTAGATATGCGAATGGATATCTCCCAAACACTAAGTGCATATGAGGTTGTAAACGAATATAGTTATGAACAACTTGTTTCCATATTTTATAAATATGGAGAGGAAAAATATGCTCCGAGTATTGCTCGAAAAATAGTAAGTGTTAGAGAAACACAAAAAATCAAAACTACTTTAGAACTTGCTGAACTGATAAAAGAAAGTGTTCCTTTGAAGTATCGTAGAGAAAAGCATCCTGCGAGAAAGGTTTTTCAAGCGATACGAATTGAGGTCAATAAGGAATTAGATGTTTTTGAAAAAGCTTTAAGAGATAGTTTAGAACTTTTAGCGCTTCATGGAAGAATTTGTGTTATTACATTTCATTCTTTGGAAGATAAAATATGTAAGGAAATTTTTAATGAAGTCTCTAAGGTGGATGAATCTTTAAAAAAGCTACCTATTATTCCTAAAGAGTATCTTCCTCGTTTTCAAGTGATTGCGAATATAAAACCAAGTGATTTTGAAATTCAAGAAAATAATCGTGCGAGAAGTGCAAGACTTCGTGTAATAGAAAGGATAGGATAATATGCAAAGAAAACGAAAAATTTTAAAAGTTACGACAGGCGAAAAAATTCTTTATTTTAGTGCGATACTGGCTTTAGGTTTTTCTCTTTTATTAAAAATATTTTGTGGTGCGAATATAAGTAATTTAAAAATGGATATTGAAACGGTTCATTATGAAATTACCCAACAAGAAAAAAAGATTGAGAGTTTAACGATGCAAATTAACGAAATGACTTCTTTTGATACTATAAAAGAAATTGTAAAAAATATGGGACTTGCTTATAATAATGAAAATATTATTAATGTGGGTGACTAATTTTTAGGTAGAAATCAGGTGATGGAATGAAGCTAGAAAACAAAACTTGGAAAGTTCCTAGAATTCTTTTTTCCATTTTTGTGGTTATCATTCTTTTTTTATATTTTAATTATCTTTATATTGCTCTTTTTCCTGTGGTCTATGGAGTTAATATGAAGGAATTTGCTTTAAATCGTAATACTTATACAACTGAACTTTTTGCCAAACGTGGAACGATTTATGATAGCGAAGGAAACATTTTAGCTATTAATACAACTTCTTATACAGTTATTGCTTACCTAAATGAAAAAAGAAGTGAGGGGAGTTCTAAGCTTTATCATGTGGCTGATAAAGAAGGGACTGCAAAGGCTTTGGCTCCTGTTTTAGGAATGGATGAGAGTTATCTTTTGGGTCTTTTAAAACAAGAGGGAAAATACCAAGTAGAATTAGGGCCTGAAGGAAGAGGAATTACAACTGTTAAAAAAGAAGAAATTCAGGCTTTAGGACTTCCAGGAATTGATTTTATTGAATCGGTGAAAAGATATTATCCCAATGGAGATTTTGCCTCTTATATTTTAGGGTACGCAAAAACGAATGATGAAACAGGGAAAATTGAAGGAGAACTTGGAATTGAAGTTAAATTTAATCAATTATTACAAGGAACTAATGGTTATTTAAAATATGAGCAAGACCGAAATGGTTATAAAATTCCAGATACCAAGGAAGAAAGAGTGGATGCTGTAAATGGATCCAATATTTATCTAACAATTGATTCTAGTATTCAACGTTTTTTGGAATCTGCGGTTAAGGAAGCGAGTGCTAAATACGAACCAGAATGGATGTTTTTAACGGTTATGGACGCAAAAACAGGGGATATTTTGGGGATTTCTTCTACGCCTTCTTTTGATCCCAATATTCGAAATATTGTGAATTACGAAAATCCTTTGGTTTCTTATGTATATGAGCCAGGATCAACTATGAAAGCTTTTACGTATCTTTGTGCAATAGATAAAGGCACTTATAAAGGGGATGAAACCTATATGTCTGGTTCTTTTGCCTTTGGAGATGACATTGTAAGTGACTTTAACGATGTAGGTTGGGGAACTATTAGTTATGATCTTGGGTTTGAGTATTCTAGTAATACTGCTATTGCAAGTATGATTAATCATTTTATTACGAAATCAGATTTACAAGATTGTTATAAGAAATTTGGATTTGGTCAACTGACTAATATTGCGTTACCAAGGGAACAGGCAGGAGATACGAAGTTTACATATCCAATTGAGGTTGCATCGGCTGGATTTGGTCAAGGAATTTCGATTACACCTATTCAGATGTTGCAAGCTCTTACCATTATTGCTAATAAAGGACATATGCTTACGCCTCATATTATAAGAAAAGTTGTAGATCCTAATACGGATGAGGTTCTTTATGAACGACAAGTGGAAATGGGAGAAGCTTTGGTCAAAGAGGAATCGATTTTACAAATTCAAGAACTTATGCATAATGTTATTTATGGGAATAATTATTCAACTACAGGAATTAGTTATCGAATTGATGGATTTGATCTTATTGGTAAAACGGGAACCGCTGAGGTATATAATACACAAACCAATAGTTATCGTGGTGGTGGGTATATCCATTCTTTTGCAGGGATGTATCCAAGAGAAGATCCACAAATTATTATTTATGGTGCTATAAAAAAACCAAAATCTAGTGGAAAAGCTGGATTGGTAGAGGCAACACGTTCCGTTATGCAAAATATTGCGAAATATCGAAATATGTTTAGCCAGGGGTCTACTTCTGATAGTATTCAGTCTATAGAAGTTGAATCTTATTTAAATAAGGATGTTATAGAAGTAAAACAATTTTTTGAAGAACAAAAGGTAGAAGTTTATGTATTGGGTGGAGGAAATCGAATTATTGAACAGTATCCAAGTGTAGGCTCGACCGTTTTATCGTATGATAAAGTATTTTTTCTAACTAATGGAAATGATTTTTTGATGCCAGACGTGACAGGGTGGTCTCGAATTGATGTGATTCGACTTTGTAAGCTTTTAGGAATTTCTTATGAGTTAGATGGTTATGGCTATGTGGTGGAGCAAAGTGTTTTAGCGGATACCCAAATAGAAGAAGGGATGGTTTTAAAAGTAAAATTGGAACCTAAGTTTTCAAGCGATCCTCCTTCTTAGAATTTTTTCAGTTATTGATAAGTTCAATAAAAAAATGTTTGTTTCTTATTTAAAAAGGCATGATTTTAAGAATTACGTCTTTTTTTCTCGCTTTTGTCTTCTTTTTAATATGATAAAGTAAATCTAAAGGAAGTGTAGAAAATGAAAAAAGGAT
>CAMSXY010000022.1 GCA_947065955.1 uncultured Caryophanales bacterium
TTAAATTTCCTGTTAATGTATCTCCACTTACCCACTCTTTTTCTTCTATATTTTCATTTTCTAAGGCAATTCGATATTCATGTTTTGAAAGGAAACTTTCTTCCTCTTTATAAATGGTATATAGCTTAATAGAATTTGTTGTAACTTCACTTGTTATATTTTCTATCACAGGAGGGGTTGTATCAAGAATATCGCAACTTCCCTCGATTATCTGTAAATTTTCTAACGTACCACTCGCACAATAAGCATCGTTGCTTATATTTTCAACTTTAACATTATTTTCTTCCTTATAGACTTTTCCAGATGTAAAGTTTTCTTTATGAGTTAAAGGCAAATCTAAAATACTGATTTTTTCCTTTTCTTTTATTTCAAAGTTATTTTTTAATTCGTAAGTTTCATAGGCTTTAAAAACACTTTGCACACTTGCTTTAAAAGCACCTTTTCTAGATTCTTCAATAATATTCATAATGATAGGAACACTAATTAAGGCGATAATTCCAAGTATTACAATCACAGCTAAAAGTTCTATTAAAGTAAATCCATTTTTTCTTTGTTTCATATTCTCACTCCTACTTCCATTATGATATACTTTTAGTTTATTTATACTCATTATCACATTAGCAAATTAAAAAGTCAACAAAAGTATAATATCGTTATTTTCAGTACAACCCATTATATTATAAGATCTTATTTTATTTTTATTTAATTTATATTCAAACAAAAAAGAAACTGGTTTCGTTTCTTTTTTTCATAAAAATAGCTTGACACTTTGATAAAATTTTTAAATTCTATCAAAACAAATGGAATTTATTCTCATAACCATTTCAAACATAGTCCTTTAAAATAAACTCAATTGACTAGATTCATCCATACCCTCTAAAATGCCCATTGTACGCATTTTATCAATCAAAGTTCCAGAAATCTTTGCACGTTTTTGCAAATCTTCAATACTTAAAAAAGTACCTTTCTCTCGTTCTTGAATAATATTTTCAGCAACTGTATCCCCTAAACCATCAATTGTTCTAAAAGGAGGAATTAAAGTATGATCATCAACAATAACAAAGTTTTTAGAATCACTTTTTAATAAATCGATAGAATTAAAAACAATACCTCTTGCGCTTGCTTCTAATGCAAGCTTTAAAACTTCGACAGTATTTTCTTCCTTGTTTGTTGCTTCATAACCTTTTGCTAAAATTTCTGAAATTTTAGCTTTAATCGCATCATATCCTTTCATCATAGATTCAATATCAAAATCCATACAACGAATTGAAAAATAAGCTGTATAATACCAAATTGGTTTATGAACCTTAAACCAAGCAATTCGAAAAGCACTTGTTACATAAGCAGTCGCATGAGCTTTGGGAAACATATATTTAATTTTACGACAAGAATCGATATACCAATCCTTAATCCCTGCCTCCTTCATCTCACTTTCGTATTCTTTCCACCCCTCTGGATCCTTACTAGCCTTTCCTTTTCGGACAAACTCCATAATTTTAAAAGCTCTTTTTGGAGGAAGACCATTATACATTAGATACACCATAATATCATCACGACATCCAATAACATTTTTAAATTCAACTACTTTATTTCGAATTAAATCTTGTGCATTTCCAAGCCATACATCCGTTCCGTGCGAAAGACCAGATATCTTAATTAATTCTGCAAACGTTTTTGGTCTTGTATCTACTAACATTCCAATAGTAAAAGGGGTTCCAAATTCAGGAATACCAAGTGTTCCCGTTTCACACATGATTTTTTCTTTCGTAACGCCAAGAACTTCTGGCGATGAAAAAATTTTCATCGTATCCTTGTCATCTAGTGGAATTTTATTTACATCCATTCCAGATAGATCTCCAAGCATTTTTAAAACCGTTGGATCATCGTGTCCAAGAATATCAAGTTTTAAAACATCTTGATCAATAGCATGGTAATCAAAGTGCGTAGTTCTCCATAAAGAAGTTGAATCATCAGCAGGAAATTGAAAAGGAGTAAAATCAAAAACATCCATGTAACCGGGTATAACAACAATTCCTCCTGGATGTTGCCCTGTTGTTCTTTTGACACCTGTACATCCCATAGCAAGTCTTTCTACCTCAGCTCCTCTTTTTAAGATATTATGTTCTTCCAAATACCCCTTTACAAAACCAAAAGCCGTTTTTTCAGCAACAGTACCAATCGTTCCAGCCCGATAAACATTATCAACTCCAAATAATTCCTTTGTATACTCATGTGCCTTCCACTGATAATCCCCAGAAAAGTTCAAATCAATATCAGGAACTTTATCGGCTTCAAAACCTAAAAAGGTAGCAAAAGGAATATCTTGACCATCTTTATTCATAGAAGAACCACAATCAGGACAAAGAAAATCAGGTAAATCAAAACCACTAGAATATAAAGATCCTAAAGTTTCCCCATTTTGTTCAAAAATACTTTTTTTACAAGTTGGACAAACATAATGAGGTGGAAGAGGATTTACTTCTGTAATCCCCATCATAGTTGCAACAAAAGAAGACCCCACCGATCCACGACTTCCTACTAAATATCCATCGTCATTCGATTTTTTTACAAGTTTTTGAGCAATCAAATAAATAACATCAAATCCACCCTTAATAATTCCAGTTAATTCTTGATTAATCCTTTCTTCTATTAAAGAAGGAAGAGGATCGCCATAAAGGGACTTCGCTTTTCCATAAACAAGTTCATTGACCGTCTCTACAGATTTTTCAATTTTAGGTGAAAAAGGAATCCCCCCTGTATCAATAATAACTTCAATTTCCTCAACCATATCTACAATCTTATTAGGATTTTCAACAACAATTTCATAAGCAAGAGAAGTATCTAAAAATTCAAAATCCAAAAGCATTTCTCTTGTAGTTCGAAAATGCTGTGATGGAATTTTAGTAATACCATTTCGTGCAAGAGGATGTCTTCCACCCCCTGGTACCTTTTGATTAACAATAATTTCTCTATAAATTTTATCTTTTTTTGTTAAGTGATGAACATCTCCAGTTGCTACTACAATTTTTCCAGCTTCCTTGCTTTCTGTAATCATTTTCTTAATATGTTCAATAACCTCTAAACGACTTTTAAAATCAGACATTTCAATCAAATGATCATAACAATCGATTGGTTGAACTTCTACATAATCATAAAAATTAATGATATTGGTTAATTCTTCTCCACTTTTACTTCTTGCTTCAATAAAAACTTCACTTTCATAACAACCACTCCCGATTAATAATCCTTCTCTTAATTTTTCTATTTCACTTCGAAGAATACGAGGTGTTTTATATAAATACTTTGTGTTAGCAAGCGATATAATTTTAAATAGATTCTTAAGTCCAACTCTGTTTTTAGCAAGAATATTTACATGATAACTCCGACCATATTTATGGATTTCTTCTTTAGAAACCAATTTTTTTAAATCTGAAATTTTTTCAAAATTTTTATTAATTAATTTTTTTAACATCTTATGAAATACATAAGCAGTTCCCTCTGCATCATAATCAGCTCTATGATGTGCATTTTCATCCCAAGGAACTTCATATCTTTTGACAAGTGCAGAAAGACTATGACGAGAAAAAGTATTATCTAAAGCCCTAGATAATTCAAGAGTATCAATTACTGTATTTTTAAATTCTCCCAAATCATATTTTTTATAAGCCATTTCTAAAAAAGAAACATCAAATTTTGCATTATGGGCAACCATTGGATAATCTTTAAACCAATCAATAAAACGAATAATAACGTCTTTTTCGTTTGGTTTTCCCTTAAGCATTTCATCTGTTATATTAGTAACTTCTGTAATTTTCGAAGATAAAGGCTTTCCTGGATCAATCAGTTCATCAAAACGATCAATAATTTCTCCATTATAAATTAAAACAGCTCCAACTTCTATAATAGAATCTCCACCACCTGCATTAAAACCTGTTGTTTCAAAGTCAAAAACTACATATTTATTCTCCATCAAGTCAGAATCATTTTCTCTTAAAACAATATGGATAGTATCATCAATTAAAGTTAGTTCCGTTCCATAAATAGCCTTAAAAGGCTCTTCCCCTTCTTCTAATCCTTTATTAATCTTTTCAACAGCATGAAAAACATCTGGAAATGCCTGACAACCATTATGATCCGTAATAGCAATGGCACGATGTTTCCATTTTCTTGCCTGTTTTACAAGCGTTGTTGGATCTACAAGACCATCCATCTGACTCATAAAAGTATGGGCATGTAATTCTACACGTTTCTTTTCTGCATCATCTATAATGGTTTCTACCTCATGTTTTGCAATGTTAATATCTCGAATTGTAAAAGTTAATTCATGAACAAATGGATCATCCTTTACCTCTCCTTTAAAACGAAACCAATTTCCGGGTTTTACGTTTTTTAAAACATGTGTACAGTCCTCTTGACTATTGACAAATATTTTTCCATAAATACTATCCGTTTCATCGGTTATTTTTAAAGTTAAAATCCGAAGATCTGTTTTAGTTTCTCGAACATCAATATCAGCAAATAAATACCCTTCAATCACTACATTTTTAGAGGCTGTAAAAACAGTATCTATTCGATTTACGGTTCCTTCAATTTTAGAACCAATTAAAACATTTTCATCTTGTGTATCAATTATAAGAGGCTGTCTTTTTGGCGTAAACTTCTTTTTAAAGTCATTTTTTACCTCTTCTTTTACTGGTTCTTTTAAAGAAGGAAGAGCAGGAATTTCTACTTTTAAATTTTCCTCAATCTCCTTTTGAATTTCTTTTTCCTTTTGCTCATTAATTTGAATTTCAAAAACAACAGAAAAACCCGCCTTCTTCATATTTTCAAGCAAACAGGATTTCATACTATCTAATTTCATCTTTTCGGCAAGATTAGAAACTTCTATACAAATTTTTTCTCCTTTAATGGAAATAGGATAAGAAAGAAGTAATCTTAAAATAGGCGACTCTCCGCTATATTTTTCTAAAAAATAAAAATAGTACTCTTTCATTTCCTCTTCTCCTTGAAGGGAAGTTGTAAAAACGACTTCTGTCTTTAATGGGAAAAAAGCGTTTTGTAAATTTTCCTGAAAAATTTCAAAAAAAGAAATAGGAAGAATATGGCGCATATTTAAGAAAAAAGTAGATGTATTTTTCTTTTTATTTACTTCAATTTTTTCTAAAATAGCATCTTCAAATAAAAAGTCATCTTCTTCCTTCCAATTTATTTTTCTAAGTAATATTTGAATTTTATCCTGCATACAACCACCTTTTTTTATTGTATCATAGATTCACTTTTTTCGTATATTTTTACATTCAAAAATCTTAAATATTGTTAAGATACTCACTTGTAAAAATAAAATTCTCATTGAAGTAGAATTAAAATATACAAAATAAAAGATAAAATTTAAGTCTACAAGCAATTATAATAAACATAGAGGTTATCTAATGATTAATATAGAATCCAAATCATAATTCTGATATACTAATTTTTGAGATAATTATTATGAAAAAAGAGTATGAAATTGCTGTGCTTGATATTGATAAAGAAGAAATTTCAAAAAAATGAGCGATTAGGGACTATTTTCAATAGTGAAAATTATCAAAAAAGATATACATATAACATTGACACAGAATTTAAGGGAAGCTTTATTAAATTAAGAACAAATGAATCAAAAAACTACGTTAGTTATTAAAGATAAATCAGCCCCCAAAAAATTTAGAGAATAAAAGAATTAGAATTTAAAGTACAAGGTTTTTACCTAATAAATGAATTTTTGGAAATACTAGGATATCATCATACATTATACCAAGAAAATAAAAAAACAATCTATAAATTAAATAATGTGGAAATTTCTATTGATGAATGGCCGATGATTTCACTCTATATAGAAATAGAAGGTCAAAGTAAGGAAGATGTGGAACAAATGATTCGTATTCTTCAAATTGACAAATCAAAACTTACACTAGCAAAGATTAGTAAAATATATAATCATTACAGAATTAATCCTTGTGATTACCCACATTTAGATTTTTCTAGTAAACTAAAATCACTATAATTTTTTAAAATTAGTAAATTTTATTCGCAAGAATGCGTTTTTTTCAAAAATATAAAATTTTTTTTACACAATAAAAAGGAAAAATATTTTTCCTTTTTACTGATTCATATATTTATTAAAACTACGAAACTCTTCAGCATCATCCATAGGAGTATTTAATAACTCCTCAAATAATCTTTTTTGATCTCTGGTAAGTTTTTTTGGAGGAATCACCTTTAAAACAACAAACATATCGCCCTTACGATAAGAATGAACATCCTCAATCCCTTTTCCTTTTAAACGATGCTTATCTCCTGTTTTACTGCCCGCTGGAATAGACAATTTTACGGTTCCATCTAATGTTGGAACTTCCTTCTTTCCCCCTAAAACTGCATCTGTAATTGTAATAGGAAGTTCTAAATAAATATCATTGTCTTCTCTTTGAAATAACGGATGATCTTTTACAGTAAATTCAATATAAAGATCTCCATTTCCTCCACCATTACTTCCTGCTTCTCCTTTTCCAGCAAGTCGTAATTGATTTCCAGTATTTACGCCAGCTGGAACCTTTATAACAACATCCTTATTGACCTTTATACGACCATTTCCACGACATTTTGAACATTCTTTTTGATACGTTTTTCCTTTTCCACCACAACGATCACAGGTAGTTCGAGACATAAAAGATCCAAAAATCGTTTTTTGTTCTGAATTTACAACACCACTTCCATGACATTTTGAACAACTTTCTTCATCAAAGCCACCTTTTCCTAAACACTCTGGACAGCTTTCCATAGTATCCAGGTTAACCGTTTTTTCACATCCAAACGCAGCCTCTTCGAAAGTTAAATGCATACGAAGAATAGAATCTCTTCCCTTTCTTCCACGGCTAGAAGATCTTGAACCAAACCCAAAACCTCCAAATCCTTCCCCAAAAATGTCTCCAAAAATATCTGAAAAGTCAAATCCAGAAAAATCAAATCCAGAAGCTCCTCCACCTTGATTTTGAAAAGCAGCATGCCCAAATTGATCATATTGTCTTCTTTTTTCTGGATCGGATAAAACAGCATAAGCCTCTTGAGCTTCTTTAAAAAGCTCTGCAGCATTTTCTTCTTTACTTACATCTGGATGGTATTGTTTAGCAAGACGCCTAAAAGCACTTTTAATCTCCGCATCCGTTGCAGTCTTACTTACCCCCAGAACTTCATAATAATCACGTTTATTCATATTCCACCTTCTAACTATAATATAACGATTTAAACTCCTCAATCGTTTTTTGGAAAGTAGAAAGAGCACTTTCAATGACTTTTTTATCTGTAATATCTACACCAGCAATTTTTAACTCATTGATCGGATAATCTCTTCCCCCTGTTTTTAAGAAATTTTTATAATTTTCAATAAACTTTTGATCACCATTTAAAATATTTTGAGCAATGTAACAAGCTGCTGAAAGTCCTGTTGCGTATTGATATACATAAAATGGAGTATAAAAATGAGGTATTCGCATCCATTCAAAACGAATTGGCTCGTCAACAATCACTTTATCCCCAAAATAAGTTTTATTTAATGAATAATAAAGATCAGATACATTTTTATGGGTTAAAATTGTTCCCTTCTCATAGGAATCAAAAATTTCTTTTTCAAATTCAGCAAACATTGTTTGGCGATAAATGGTACTTTTAAATAAATCCATCATCTCATTTAAAATAGTCAACTTTTCCTCTTTATCTTGTGTATGATTTAAAAGATAATTGTAAAACAGAAGTTCATTTACAGTAGAGGCAACCTCTGCAACAAAAATTTTATAGTTAGCTATAGGATATGGATTATTTTGTTTAGAATAAAGAGAATGCATAGAATGACCTAATTCATGGGCAAGAGTAGAAACATCATCCAAGGTTCCCTGATAATTTAGTAAAATATAAGGATTGGAATCATAACATCCCCAAGAATAAGCTCCACTTCTTTTTCCTTCATTTTCAAATACATCAATCCAAGATTCATCGAAAGCACGAGAAATATTTTGAATATAATCCTCTCCTAAAACAGATAAAGAAGAAAGAACCAATTCTTTTGCTTCCTCATAAGAATAACTCTTATTACTTCCTTTTATCAAATCTGCATAAAGATCATAAAGATGTAGTTCGTCAAGATTTAAAACTTCTCTTTTAAGTTCATAGTAAGAAAAAAGAGTATCTAAATGTTCATGAACTGTATCTATTAAAGTTTGATACACAGTATAAGGAACATGACTACTATGTAAATACATGTCAATAGTATGTTCAAATTTACGAAGATGAGCAAGTTCACTACATTTTGTTACATGACCATTATAAGTAGAAGCGAACGTGTTTTTAAAAGAAGCATATCCCTGATAAAGACTTTCAAAAGCTTCCCTTCGAACCCTTCTTTCCCCAGATTTCATATATTTCGTATAATTACCATTCGTAAGCTCTACTTTATTTCCCTTTTCATCTTGTATATCTTGGAATCTCAAGTCCGTATTTCGAAGGTAAGAAGCCGTTTTATCGGAAAAGCTTAAAGCATTTCCTAAACGAGACAAAAGTTTTTCTTGACTTTCCTCTAAAGTATGTTTTTGATCTCTAAAAATCTGTTCTAGAACAAAGTGATACTCTTCTAAAGAAGAATTTTCCTTTTCATAGGTGAGAATTTTTTCATAATCCGTTTGTAACAATTCTGGGTCAAAAAAAGAAATAGCCTCGCTAACAGAAGTATCCAATTGTTCAACTTTTCCTTTTCTTTCTTGACTTTTGGTATTGGATGTATCCTCATCATTTTTCATATACGCAAAAACACTCACCTTTTCTTCTAAACGAAGAATTTCAAAAAGAAGATCAAGTGCCTCTTTTAAAACACTGGCGGAAGAAGTTAATCTTCCTTTATAAGAAGAAATATCGAAAAGAAGATTTTCCACTCTTTTAAAATCTTCTTCAAATTCTTGTTCTGTTTTATAAATTTTTGTTAAATCCCATTGGTACTTCGAATCTACTTCTGCTCTTTTTTTTCCCATAAAATCTCCTTTATATGTAATAGGAAAGTTCTAGTTTCCTAGAACTTTTATTTTTCTTCAAAATCTGCATCAATTACATCATCATTTTTAGTTTCTTCTTTGCTTGGTTCCTCAGCTCCTTGATTTTGTTTAGCAGCTTCTTCGTATACCTTAGTTGCAAGACTCATAGCAGATTCATTTAGTTTTTCTTTTTTAGTTTTAATATCTTCTAAGTTTCCTTTTTCAAGAGCTTCTTTTAACTCTTTGATTTCTTTTTCTGCTTTTTCTTTATCACTTGCACTTACTTTATCTCCCAAGTCTTTTATAGCTTTTTCAGTAGCGAAAATCATTTGCTCAGCTTCATTTTTTAAATCTGCTTCTTCTTTTTTCTTCGCATCCGCTTCTTTATTAGCTTCTGCTTCTTTTACCATCTTTTCAATATCTTCCTCACTTAATCCCGTAGAAGAAGTAATTGTAATAGACTGTTCCTTATTCGTTCCAAGATCTTTTGCCTTTACATTAACAATTCCATTTGCATCAATATCAAAAGTAACTTCAATTTTTGGAACCCCTCTAGGTGCTGGTGGAATATTAGTAAGTTGAAATCTTCCAAGTGTTTTATTATCACTTGCCATACTTCTTTCTCCCTGAAGTACATGAATATCTACAGCTGGTTGATTATCCGCAGCAGTTGAGAAAACTTCAGATTTACTTGTTGGAATCGTTGTATTTCTAGGAATTAATGTAGTCATTACTCCCCCTAATGTTTCAATTCCAAGAGAAAGTGGAGTAACATCTAGAAGGACAATATCGTTTACATCTCCTGTTAAAACGCCTCCTTGAATAGCAGCTCCCATAGCAACAACTTCATCTGGATTAACACCTTTAGAAGGTTCTTTACCAAGTTCCTTTTTAATAAGTTCTTGAACACATGGGATTCTTGTAGATCCACCTACAAGTAAGACTTTATCAATATCACTAGAAGATAATTTTGCATCTTTTAAGGCATTACGAACAGGTTCTAAAGTAGAATCTACTAAATCGCGAATCAATTCCTCAAATTTTGCACGTGTCAAAGTAAGATTTAAATGAAGAGGCCCTGCTTCTCCCTGTGAAATAAATGGTAGAGAAATTTCTGTTGAAGTCATACCACTTAAATCTTTTTTTGCTTTTTCAGCCGCATCCTTTAAACGTTGCATAGCCATTTTATCACTTGAAAGATCTACACTATTTTCCTTCTTAAATTCAGAAACAAGATAATCCATTACTCTTTGGTCAAAATCGTCTCCTCCAAGATGATTATTACCACTTGTAGATTTTACTTCAAAAACACCATCTCCAAGTTCTAGAATAGAAACATCAAAAGTTCCTCCCCCTAGATCATAAACCAAAATCATTTCATTTTTATCCTGTTTATCAAGTCCATAAGCAAGAGCTGCAGCGGTTGGTTCATTAATAATACGTTCTACTTCAAGACCTGCAATTTTTCCTGCATTTTTCGTAGCCTGTCTTTGGGCATCATTAAAATAAGCAGGAACTGTAATAACAGCCTTTGAAACATTTTCCCCTAAATAACTTTCCGCTGTTTTCTTTAAGTCACTTAAGATGATTGCACTAACTTCTTCTGGAGTATATTCCTTACCATTTACACTCACTTTTTCATTCGTTCCCATTTTTCTTTTAATCGAATGAATCGTGTTTGGATTTGTAATCATTTGGTTTTTTGCTTTTAAACCAACTAAAATATCATCTCCCTTAAAGGCAACCACAGAAGCCGTTGTACGAAGTCCTTCTGGATTAGCAACAACTTTTGCTTCCCCTCCTTCATAAACAGCAACACAACTATTAGTAGTTCCTAAATCGATTCCTATTATTTTACTCATATTCTCACCTTTCCTTATTCACTTACGCGAACCATCGCTGATCGAATAACACGATCTTTTAATAAATATCCTTTTTGAAGAATCTCTAAAACCATTCCAGGTTCTTTTCCATCCACATGTTCTGTCAAAACAGCTTGATGATAAGTTGGATCAAATGGTTTATCAATTCCATCAATAGATTTTACATCAAATTTTTCTAATATTTGATTCAAATTTCCATAAATCATTTTAAACCCTTTTAAGAAATTGGAAACTTCATCTTCTAGATTATCATCATCAAAAGAAATCGCTCTTTCAAAATTATCTAAAATAACAAGTAACTCTTTTATAAGATCCTCATTACAATATTTAAATAAACGTCCCTGTTCTTCTTCAAGACGCTTTCTATAATTAATAAAATCAGCTTTTCCCTTTAAAATTTCTTGCTCTTGTTCTTTGATCTTTTCAAGAGCTTCTTTTAAAGCATTTTTTTCTTCCTTTTTATTCTTTTTTTCTTTTTTTTCATGTTCACAGTGACATTCCTTTTCACAGGAATTTTTTTCTTCACATTGACAATCTTTTTCGCATACGTTTTCTTCCATAGCCCCTCCTACGATTCTATATTTTCTAAGATAAAGTTTAAAAGAGCAATAACACGCCCATATTCCATTCTTTTAGGTCCAATTAACGCTATAGTCCCCTCTTCGCCATCCTTTTTATACTTTGTCTGGATAACCGTTAAATCTTCATCTAAATTGTTTTCACTTCCAATATAAATATTAATCCCACTACCTTCTTCTTTTATACTGTGGACAATATTTTTATCTTCAAATTTTGAAATAATTTCTTTAATTTTATCAACATTATCAAATTCTGGTTGTTTTAAAATATTGCTCGTTCCAGACATTTTAATGTTGGCTTTATCGCTAAAATCAGTAAAAGCATTATAAAAAGCATTGTATAGTACTTCGTGTTGTTTTACATATTTTCCGATAAGATCGGAAGAGCGTCGT
>CAMSXY010000023.1 GCA_947065955.1 uncultured Caryophanales bacterium
AACCCTTTTTTCTTTGTTTCATAATTTCCTCCTACTTTCACTAGCCTATTTATGCTCATTATCGCATTAGAAATATTAAAAATCAATGTAGCCTAATAGAACTTTTTTTAAGTATAAAGCCTTATAAAACAAAAAAAGAAACATATTTTTACTATGTTTCAATATATGAAAGTATATTTAGTATTCTAATATTTTGCACCACTTTAATTTCTTAAATAGGGTAAGGTATTAAAAAATCACTTCCACCTTAAAAATTTTTTTATTGTAAAAACTTTTTCAACATTTATATAAAAAAAGCATCGTAATACGTTATAAAATAACAAAAAAGTATTATATAATCATTAAAAAAAGTGAAAATTATTTTTCACCTTTTTCATTTATTTTATTATTTTTATACTTACTAATCCCTAGCCCATCACCAATTTCCAAAAATTCTGTATCAAACTCTTGGTTTTCCTTTAAGAAAGTAACATATTGATCAATCTTCTTTACGAGTTGTCTTAAATTTTTACTTTCTATTTCCTCTTTTTTAGATACAAGACCATGAAAAAGTAAATTATCTGAAACAATTGTACCGCTTTCATTTAAATTATTTTTAAATTTCTCAAAAAATTTAATATACTGACTTTTTGCAGCATCAATAAAAATAAGATCAAATTTTTTATCCAAAGTCGTATTTAAAGCATCTTCGTATAAAATCGTAATCTGGTTTCCCAAACCAAAACTCTGAACATTTTTTAAAGCTTCCTCATATCTTTTTAAATCTCTTTCGATTGTTACAATTTCAATTTTAGGATCAACTAATGCCATTTTAATAGAAGAATACCCAATTGCTGTTCCAATTTCTAAGATGGTTGTAACAGAATTTTCTTTAATATACCTTGTTAAATACTCTATCCCATCTTTTAACATAATAGGAATATGATTCAAAAAAGCATACTCTTCTAATTCTTCTAAAGTTAACATTTTCCAAAAGAAGCCTGCGTACTTAAATGTTGTTCATAAGTTCTTGAATAGTAGGTATTTTTGTCACTTGCATCACAAGGATTATTTTGGAAATAATAATATTCGTGTTTATTAGGATGTAATGTCGCAATAATAGAACTTTCATTTATAGAAATACCAGGACCAATAGGAACTCCCTCATAAAGATAAGTATTATAAGGCGAATCGATTTTCATATCCGAAGAAGAATAACTATTTTTATGAACACCTGTTACATATTCAAGCGTTACACAACTTTGAAGTAACATATTTTTTTCCAATCGATTATGAAAAACTCCACTAATATTTTTTCTTTCCTCAGCATTTGGACTTTCTCCTTCAATAATAGCCGCTAAACTCAAAAACTCATGTACTGTAAAGTTTGAATTTTCAATATCTGTTTTATATTCTTTTAAAACAAGTTCCATTTGATCTAATAATTTATAAGCTATTTCTTCTGGTGTTACATCTTTATTTGAAAGTTCATAGGTAGCTGGATAAAAATAACCTTCTAGCGCATTAACAATACCTTTTTTCTTAATCTCATCTGTTACAAACCAATATTTTGAAATAACTTCATCTAAAAAAGATTTCTTATTCCATGCTTTTAATAATTCTTCTTTACTATAAGATAAAGAAGGAGCAATCTCGGCTGCAAAAGTATTTAAATTTACACCTTCTCTTAGAGTAATTTTAATAACATTTGGATTATAAGTACTTCCCTTTCCTAAGATATTTAGAATCTGTTTTACTCCCATACTTTCACTTAATTGGTATTTCCCAGCTTGCAATTCTGGAATATCATGTAATTTTACATAAATTTTATAAAAAATTTCAGATTTAATTAGATTTTTTTCTTTTAACTTAGAAGTAAGTGTAAGATAAGTTTCTTTTTCACTTACGATAAATTCTTGTGTATCCTTATTATCACTTACAGGTCCAATACTATAACTATAAACAGAAAAACTTACAACAATTACAACAACACTCGTAAGTGCAAGAGCAATTAAAATTTTAGAAAATGATTTCAAATGGAAAAGCGAGATTATTCCTCGCCATATCCTTCTTTTACTTTTTCTTGTAATTGTTCTAATATTTTTTCAATAATATTCCATTCTTTTTCTGTTTCTATTGGAATGAGTTTTGGTTCCTTTTCTTCTGGATTATAAATGGAAGCATATACTTTCGTATTTCCACTTTCATCTGAAGTATTATCGGTATACACCATATAACTTTTCTTTGTCTCCTCAGATTCAAAGGTAAATAATACTTCGCATTCTACTTCAACTCCTTCATCATTTATGACTTTAAAAGTCATTCTATCTTGTTCCATACGTTCCTCCCTTATCTAAATAACTTTGTAGTATGATATTTGCCGCAAGACTATCTACTTTCTTTTTTCTTTTTTTTCGACTCATATTTGCTTCAATCATATAATAAGTAGCTTCTTTTGTTGATAATCTTTCATCTTGCATAAATACTTCTATTTTGATTTTTTCTTCAAGTTTTTCTTTGAATTCTAATGCGGCAAGAGCACGTGTTCCAATTGTATTATTCATATTTTTAGGAAATCCCAAAACAATCGCACATATCTGTTCTTTTTCTACAATCTCTTTTAATTTAGGAAACAAAGTATCATACTTTTCCTCTTCAAAACGAAGTACCCCATAAGTACTGGCTACCGTTTTTGTCTCATCGCTGATAGACATCCCAAGCGTTCTTGTTCCTAAATCAAGACCCAAAAGTCGCACTATTTTATGAAATCTTTCACAAGTACTTCTATAAGACGTGTACGCTCAATTTTCGAAATTTTATTTCTTGCTTCTTTATGACTTGTTATATATCCAGGGTCTCCACTAATAAGATATCCTACAATCTGTCGAATAGGATCATAACCCCTTTCTTTTAAAATTTCAACAACTTCTCTTAATGTTTCATTAATAAAAGCATCTTTTATTTCTTGACTTGAATAAATTTTGGTTTCTT
This sequence comes from uncultured Caryophanales bacterium, assembly GCA_947065955.1. Lineage (GTDB taxonomy): Bacteria > Bacillota_I > Bacilli_A > RF39 > UBA660 > CAMSXY01. Next base: position 2,971 of record CAMSXY010000023.1, read on the forward strand.
CCATAGTTCACCTACTTATCAGAATTCTATTTTATTTTATCATTTTTTTTCTTTTTTTTCAAGTTTTGTTATTTTCTGATATTGTCTTTGGAAATATTCATCTGTCATCCCTGCTATATAATCCAAAACAATTCTTTCTTTTGTATTTTTTAAAAGATATAACGATTCCATTTCCTCTAAATAGTCTAAATAAATATCACTTTTTTTCTTTTCTTTTAAACACTTTATAGAATAATCAAAAACGGTTTGAAACATGATTTTATATTGATAAATTTGCTCCTTTGTATTAGCTTTTTCATAAATATGTTGATAATTATACTTTTTTAACTCCAAAATAGCTTGATAGACAGATTTAGACATTTTTATATAGGGTTTTTGATAACTATTTTTAATAATATCAAGTACAATACAATTTACAATAGAACGATTATCTTTTCCTAATACAGAAACAATTTTTTCTGGAAGATCTTCTTTTTTTAAATGATGTAAACGAATTGCATCCTCTATATCTCTTCCTAAATAAGCAATCATATCGCTAATGCGTACCACACAACCTTCTAAAGTCATTGGGCGAAGTTTCTTTAAAGTTTCTTTATCTTGATAACACATTTCATACTCTTTTAAAAAAGATTCCTTTGTCTTTTTCTTTGGCTCATAAATTTCAGATACAAGCTCTCCATTATGGCATAAAATACCATCCAATACTTGAAGTGTAATATTCATACCCTTTCCTTTATTTTCCAAACACATTAAAGTTCTTACACTTTGTACATTATGTGAAAAAAATCCCTCTTGATTTTTTAAACTCATTTCATTCAAAATACTTTCCCCTACGTGTCCAAAAGGAACATGCCCTAAATCATGTCCAAGGGCAATTGCCTCGGTTAAATCTTCATTCAAATTTAAAGCTCTTGCGATAGTTCGGGCAATTTTACTAACTAGTTGAACATGCAAAACTCTTTTGCAAACATGATCATTTGTTTGAAAACTGTATACCTGCGTTTTATCGACATAACGAACATAGGAAAGGGAATATAAAATTCGATCAATATCTCGAAAATAATTAGAACGAATATCTTTTTGATAAGGAAAAAAACGAATAGCCTCTTGATTTTTCGTCGCATATTTTCCTAAACAATCTTCTTTTAACATATTTTTTTCAATTTCTTTTTCCATAAATCCTCTTTACTAAAAATTACACAAACAAAAGCTTGTGTAATTTTTTATATCTGCTCTTTATATTTTAAACAAGCCTCATCTAATTCTTGAATTAAACTATCCACCTGTTCAAAATCTCTAAGACGGGCTCCACTGGCATAAATATGTCCCCCACCATTATAGTGAGACGCAATTTCATTAATAATGGGTCCTCTTGAACGAATAGAGGTTTTTATTGTCTCACTACTTGCGTCAACCGAAAAGAAAACCCATACATAAATTTCTTCAATAAAGTTAAATTGACTAATCAAATTTCCAGCCGTTGCAGAGTCTACACCAAATTCTTTTAACAAATCCTCTGTAATTTTAAAATAGGCAAGCCCATTTTCTGTTACGGTCATATTATTAGCAAGAAACCCTTGAAATTTAATTTCCTTAAAAGGTCTTAAATACATAGATTCATAAAGACCTGTAAAATCGATATGAGATTTTTTGATCAATTTGGATACCAAAAGAAATGTTTTCATTGTTGTATAACGGTGCAAAAAACGATCTGTATCAGCAACAATTCCCATGTAAAGTTTTTCAGAAGCCTCTTTAGATAAAATAAGTTTTGTCTTAAACACAAGTTCTACAATCATTTGAGAAGCACTACTAGCTGTATCATCAATCCATTCATAATCTGCATATTTTTCAATAAAGGGATGGTGATCTATTTTAATTGAAAATTTAAAACGACTTGGATCAACACCATCAATTCTTTTTCGATCAGGGGTATCGACTACAATTAAAAGAGAATTTTCATATAATTCCTCTTTAAATTTATCTAAAATCCCCAAATAACGAAATTTAGAAGTAGGAGTTCCTACTGTATATACTTTTTTATGTGGAAAAGTATTTAATATAATATCCCTAAGCGAAATAGAACTCGCAAGAGCATCTGGATCTGCTCCTACATGTCTTGCAATAACAATGGTATTAAACTTTTTGATAGTTTTATAAATGGTCTTATATTGATTCATATTTCACGCATTTCTATTATTTAGAAAATTCATAAGTATCACGAGCGATCATAACCTCTTCATCAGTTGGGATAACAAAGCAAGTAATACTAGAATCTGGAGTAGAAATAACACCCTCTTTTCCAAAACGAAGTTCTTCATTTTTATCACGATCCATTTTAACACCAAGACAAGAAAGACGTTTCATAATCATATTTCGAACATGAGGAGAATTTTCTCCAACTCCTGCTGTAAAGCAAATAGCATCCGCTCCGCCTAATTCTACATAGTATTTAGCAATATAACTTACAACAGAATTAACAAAAAGATAATGTGCCATAATAGCACGACGATCCTTTTCAGCAATCTTTTCCTCAATATCACGGAAATCACTACTGATACCACTTATAGCATACATTCCACTTTGTTTATTTAAAATCGTATCTAACTCTTCGATAGATTTTCCTGTTTGTTTCATAATATAAGGTAAGATACTATAATCAATATCACCCGAACGAGATCCCATAACAATTCCAGCATTTGGTGTAAAACCCATAGAAGTATCCACACATTTTAAATCGCGAACCGCACTAACACTTCCTCCATTTCCAAGATGACATACAATAATGTTTGAAAATTTCTTATCAAGCAGTTCACTCGCACGTCTAGATACATATTGATGACTCATTCCATGAAATCCATATTTACGAACACCATATTTTTCATACCATTCATAAGGTAGGGCATATAAAAATCTTTCCTCTTCCATAGTTTGATGAAATGCAGTATCAAAACAAGCAACCTCTATTGCATTAGGAATATTTTTCATAAACGCTTGAATTCCAATCAAATTAGCTGGATTATGAAGTGGTGCTAAAGGGAAGAATTCTTCAATATCTTTCAATACTTCCTCCGTAATAAGACAAGAACCTTTATATTTACTTCCACCATGAACTACACGATGTCCAATTCCTTTAATTTCTTCCAAAGAGGAAATCATTTGATTACTTAATAACTCCTGAATTAAAATAGCAACAGCATCTTCATGAGAAGGAAGTGGTGCTTCTTTTTTTATTTTCTCACCCTGTATTTTTAAGGTATAAAAACTTCCCTCCAATCCAATTCTTTCAAAAACTCCTTTCATTAATACATTTTCTTCTGGCATTTCATATAATTGAAATTTTAAAGAAGAACTTCCTGCATTGACAGATAAAACCTTCATATAATTCCTTCTTTCTATGGTTTCTTTCATTATATAATAATCTAAACTCTTTTTCAAGGTTTTACGCTCTTTTCTTCTAAAGGATAATAATCTATTAACTTACTGTTCCTATATAAATTCCATCTTCAAAAAAGTTGTCAAACCTTTTTAGAATAACTTTATTCTTTTTTTTCTATTTTGGCATAAGTTTTTTCCACAATATAACTTCTTATTCAAAAATTTCTTCTCAACTTACTTTTTTATCTAAATTGACTACTATTTATTATAAAAAAAGGATAATAATCAATTAGTAATAACAATTCATTATTATACCTTTTTACAAATCCTATTTTTGCTTTTTTAATTTTCTTTTTCTTCCATTTGAATATCCTCTAGAGGTTTCATAAGTGGAAATAATACATTATCCTTAATATTTGGGGTACCTGTTAAAACCTGTAATACACGGTCAATTCCCATTCCCCATCCAGAAATAGGAGGAAGCCCATACTCCATGGCTCCAATATAATCCATATCCATAACCATGGCTTCACTATCCCCTTCTGCATTTAATTTTGCTTGAACCTCTAATCGTTTTAATTGTTCTTGTGGATCTACTAACTCTGAATAAGCATTTACAATTTCAGCTCCATTAATTACAAGTTGGAAACGATCTGTAATATTTTTATTTTCATCATTAGCTCTAGCAAGAGGAGATAATTCAATTGGATGATTTACTAAAAAAACAGGTTCTATCATAAAAGGACGTGCTACCTTTTTATATAATAAATCTACTAAATTACCATATCCTAAAAGTTCAATCGGTGTCTCACTTTCCAACTCAATTTTTTTATTTTTAATTTCTTCTAATAGTTTTTCTTTCGTATCATACTGGTCTAAATCAATCGAAATATATTTCATGAGTAATTCTTTAAAAGAGATGGTCTCCCATTTTTTAGAAAAATCAATCGTTTTATCTCCTATAGTAATTTGAAGAGTTCCAAACGTTTTTTGAATAACTTTCTTTAACATATCTTCAATTAAAAGCATATTATCCTTATAATTAAAATAAGAACAATAACATTCTAACATCGTAAAATCTTGTAAGTGTGTAGAATCCATTCCTTCATTTCGAAAACATCTTGCGAATTCAAATACCTTTGTAAAACCTCCTACAATAGCTCTTTTTAAATACGTTTCAGGAGCAATTCTTAAATAAACCTCCATATCAAGTGCATTATGATGCGCAACAAATGGTTTTGCAAGCGCTCCAGATGCTTTATTACTTAATACAGGTGTTTCAATTTCAATATACTCTAAATCTTCCAAATAACGTCTAATCTGTTTTACAAACTCAAACTTTAAAAGAAAACGGTTTCTTGTTTCTTCATTCATAATTAAATCTACATAACGATTTCTATAACAAGCTTCTGGATCACTTAACCCATGAAATTTTTCTGGAAGCGGTTTTAAAGCTTTACCAAGAAAAACAAAAGAATCTGCACGTATTGTCTTTTCGCCTGTATGCGTTGTAAACATTTCTCCTTTTATTCCTATAAAATCTCCAATATCAAAGTAATCTTTAAAAAATTGATAATTTTCCTCGCCTACTACATCTACTTTGATTGAAATTTGAATTTGCCCTTCAACATCGCGAATCGTTAAAAAACTTAATTTTCCCATTTTTCGCATTAAGACAATTCTTCCAGCTACTTGGATATTTTTCTCTCCATCCGCTAAGTTCTTCACATCTTTTAACTCATGTGTTACTTCAAATCTTTCTGGATAAGGGTTCGTAAATTTTCTTATTTCTTCAACTTTCTCTCTTCGTACTAATTCTTGTTCTGAAAATACTCTCATATTTCACCTCTCATATTTTCTACGGTTGTATGACAAAGTCTGTCATAAATTCCCCTTTTTGATTTACTATATAATACCATAAATCCATTTATAATTACTAGTAATAATTGTAAAAAAAGAGTAATTAATAAAAGAATGATATATTCTTTACTTTTTAAAACAAAAACACTCATTCCATTTATTAGTAAAAAAACAAATCCAAAATTTATAGTTGCTCGAATTACATAAGATAAAAAAGGAGAGTCTTCTTTTTTTCTTATTTTTATACCCAAAATTTGTTTTCCAATTGTTTTTCCCTTTGTTATAGTTGGGATTAATATTATAAATAAAAAAATGACAAAAATACCTAGAAAAATAGTATAGATATTTTGCTTTGTGTATTGATACATAATTTCTTTTATATTATCTAGATATTCTATATGTGTAATTACATTGTTTGTAAAAATATTATTTATAAAATCAAAATCATTTTTTAATAAACGGTTTTTTTCTGGATGAATGAAAGATAAAAGCATCATAAAAAAAGTAATAATTCCTAAATCTAATAGATAAGCAAATATTCTTTTAAATTTCATGAAATTCCTCCAAAAATTCTTCTAATAAAGTAAACAACTCTTCTTTTGTTTCTACTTTATTGATTTTTTCTTTTACTATACTACTATTGGGTACTTTTTTTAAATACCAAGCTGCATGGGCTCTCATTTCTAAAAAAACCACTTTTTCAGGTTTTACTTCCATCAATAATAAAGCATGCTTTTTTATCATTTGTATCTTTTCTTTTAAAGATATCTTTTCTAGTAATGTTCCTTTTTCTAAATATTCCACGCACTCTTTGAAAATCCATGGATTTCCAAGAGCTGCTCTCCCAATCATTACCGCATCACAGTTAGTTTTTAAAAGCATTTCTTTTGCTAGAAGGGGGGAAGTTACATCCCCTGATCCAATGACAGGAATCGAAACCGCTTTTTTTACTTCTTTAATAACATCCCAATCCGCTTTTCCAGTATATCCTTGACTTCTTGTTCTTGGATGAATACAAATAGCACTTGCTCCTGCTTTTTCGGCCATTTTTGCAATTTCAACTGCATTAATATGAGATGCATCCCATCCACTTCTTATTTTTACAGTTACAGGAACGGAAACATTTTTTACAACGGTTGATATAAGTTCATAAACCTTTTCTGGATCCTTTAAAAGAGCACTTCCCGCGTTGGCACGATTGGCAACCTTCGGAACAGGACAGCCCATATTAATATCAATAATAGGAACTCTGTATAAATCAATTACAATTTTTGCAGCTCTTGCCATTGACGCAGGATTAGATCCAAATAACTGAACAGCAACAGGAATTTTAAGAGTATCAATTCCCTTTAACATTTCCAAAGTTTTTTTATTTTCTCTAACAATTGCCTCTGAACTTATTAATTCAGTAACGGCATACCCAACTCCCATTTCTTCGCATATTTTCATATAAGAAGGATTGGATATCCCAGCCATTGGGGCTAAAACAATCGGATTTTTAATTTCTATATTTCCTATTTTAAAACACACTTTCCCTCACCTCGTATCTACTACATTTTTTATTTTTAATTAATTATATCCTTTATTTATTCCTCATGGTTTCTGTTAATACTATACCATATTCTATGCTTACCTACAACTTCATTTATTTTAAAATAATAGAAGAACTAAATTTATAACTATTATACTGAAATTAAAAAAATAATGTACATGATTTGCTAGATTTATTATGTAACGCGAAAGGAAATATGGTTGAAAAATTTTTCAATACCTAAAACATATCCATTTATTTTATTGTATTAAAATAAAAAGTTTAAAATAGAAACCTATTGAAAATAATTCTTATTCACCAAGTTTCTTACAAAAATGACAAAATACTTAAAATAGCAAATAAAAATAGAAATTACATTAATAATAGTTCTGCTATTAAATTTTATTGTACGAAAAAACTCCTCATAAAATTCATTTAAATTATGAAGAGTTTTTATATTTTTTATTAAATATATTAATTCCATTAATCCTTTATTTTTATAGTTTTTCAAAAAAGTTAGTCAATAAATTTACTGTGAAATTGTATATGGATCTGTACTTGTACCTGTTCCTCCCGTCATATATACATTAGACTTTAGATACAAAGATGGTCTAACCGCAGTCGCACCAGTAACACCAGAGAAATAAGTAGTACCCACAGTGCCAGTGTAATGCGCACCAAACACACTTCCCGAATACAGCGTGTGCGGGGTAATTGTCCATTCACTAATTTTTCTCAACCAATTCGTACTTTCGCATGCTGAATTATTATAGTTAACCAATGTCTGTGATCCTCCGTAACATCCGCTACTTGCATACCCATAATCGGAGGCACTCATCAGTCCTATATATCCTGTTTCTGTTGTTGTACTTGATCCTAGTCCGTGCGTACTTCCCTCATATCCATACATTTGAGCTGCAGTAACATTAGTTGTTCTCCATCCTCCCGTTCTCCATGTCGCATTCTCGATCATATTTCTATATGTTGCATTTATTCCATTATAATACGTTGTATTTAAATAACGATATAAATCACTATCTTTCCAATTATTACGTTCATAACTATTCCATTGCATATCACCAATGGATTCATTTCTTATAATTTTTACCTTTCCATCAAATACTCCGATAATTCTCCATAACTCCCCATTAAAAGATACATAATTGTTTGGGTTTGCTCCTGTATATCTTACCCCTCCGCCTTCAGTAATCACTCCAGGATCTGTTTCAATGATTCCTGCAAGACTAGTAATTTTCCAAATGGCATATAAAGTTGTATTATTTGAAAAACTATAGCTTGTTCCTGCATTATGACTTACGTTACTTGTTCCTGTTCCCCATCCTTGGAACTCATGATTGGTTCTTGTAAATCCATTACTATTTAAGGTAATAGCACAAGTTGTATTTGCATTATACATAGTACAACTTTGGCTTGCTGTTGATCCTCCTGTTGCTCCATTTCCATTATAAGTAATCGTGATCGTTTTCTTTTGGAGTCCATAATACGTTCCTCCATTCGAGGTATTCGATAATGTAATGGTTCCTGAGGCAGCTACGGTTGCAGATGTTGCTGTGTTTGTTGTCCCAAAACCATTGCCTGTGTAGCCACTTACAGGGGTTATGGTTGGTGCACTGATCGTACAAGTTGCTCCTGTTGACCAAATCGTACATCCATCCGTTGTTTTCGAAATACTCGATACACTTCCTTTATTAAAGTTCCAAGTTAATCTTCTAGAATTAAGGGCATAATACGTCCCTCCTGTAGTTGTATTACTCAAAGTCATACTGGCATTTTGAGCTACCGTTGCACTTGTACTTCCAGCTGCTGTTCCAAAACCATTTTGGGTAAAGTTTGCTTGTGGCGTTATCGTTGGTGTTGTTATCGTACATGTTCCA
>CAMSXY010000024.1 GCA_947065955.1 uncultured Caryophanales bacterium
CAACTAGGGTTTAAATAGTTCTTTTTTAATGTCTACTTTTTATTGACAAGTTCAATAGATTTCTTCTCTTTTATTTTAAAATTTTTTTCTTAACCTTTAGAAGCATTAAAAATATAGTACGAGAAATTTCTTCTGTGTTATCCTTTTTCCCTTCCATAGAAAAATTAATTTTTCTAATCATGAAAAAAGATAAAAGACAATCTACACAAAATAGAATGGAACAACTTATTAAAAAGACATTTGGCAATTTAGAAAGAAATAAAACAAACGAAGTTTTAAGAAAATTTAAAACAACCGCCATAGCTCCAAATGCTAAAGAATATAAAATACAAATGCGACCATTTAAATTATAGCGAAGATGAGAATAATCCCACCAACGGGCATGAAAAAGTTTTTCGAGTAAAAAACTGATAAAATATTCAATTAGAGAACAGAGTAAAGTACTTATGAAAAAAGTGTAAACAACATTTCCTGGAAAAAGGTCACATAAACTTGTAATGGCAACCCCACAGATGCCATAAATTGGACACCATGGTCCAATTAAAAAACCTCGATTTATGAGCTTTTTAGTACAGATGAAAGTAAAAAGCATTTCATGTATCCATCCTAAAAAGGAATAAAGAAGAAACAAATAAAATATCATAAGCATTACTCCTTAAAACATATAATATTTTACCTTATTTTTATTATTTTGTCTAGAGATTTAATAAATTTTAAAATTGTAGTATAATAACTATAGGTGAAAGACATGAAAAGAGCAATCGTTTTATCTGGTGGCGGAGCAAAGGGTGCTTATCAAATTGGTGTATGGAAGGCACTTAAAAAATTACACATAAAATATAATATTGTAACGGGAACTTCTATAGGAGCTTTAAATGGGATGTTAATGGTTCAAAGGGATTATTGGAAAGCTTATTCCTTATGGAATAGTATTAGTTTTGATGATATTTATGGAAAAGAGGAACATTTTACAACAGAAAATGCCTATAAAAATTATTTAAAAAATCTAGTCAATGGTGGGATTCAAATTAATAGAATTGAACAGTTAGTTCGAAAAGTTTTTCATGAAAAAAAATTTTACACATCAAAAATTGATTATGGTATTATGACTTATAATTTATCCAATTTAAAACGAAAGGAAGTTTTAAAGAAAAGTTTTCATGATGAAAAAATTATAAATTATATTATTGCCTCTGCAACCTGTTACCCTTTTTTTAAAAAGAAAAAAATTGAAGAAAAAGAATATATTGATGGAGGATATTATGATAATCTTCCCATTAATTTGGCAATCGAATTAGGTGCTGAAGAAATTATTGCTGTTGATTTAAAGGCTATAGGTTTAAAGCAAAAACCAAAAAAAGATATTAATATTATAACCATAGCACCACGTAATAAGATTACATCTTTTTTACTTTTTGATTCCAAAACAGCCAAACCAACTATGCAATTTGGATATAATGATACCATGAAAACCTATGGGAAGTTAGATGGAAATAAATATACTTTTAAAAAAGGTGATTTAAAAAAGAATGCAGAAAAATACCAAGAAGTCTTTTTAAAAAAAATTTCTTCTTTATTACAAAAGAAAAGTGTAGTTGATAAATTTTTACAAATTAGCACATTCAAAAAATTATTAGAAAAAAAAGATGTTGAAAAAATATTAAATGATATTTTAGAAAATCTTGGGAAAATTTTTCAATTAGAAGAATTCAGAATTTATAAAATAGGGCAGTATAACGAAAAACTTTTAAATGAACTGGAAAAAATAGAAGGTATAAAAGAAATCGATTTAAAAGAAATGAAAAAAATTCTAGATAAAAAACAAATTATAAAAACAATTTATAATTTATTAAAACAAAAAAATAAAAATTGGATTTCTACAATTGGGATCTTTTTTCCAAAAGAACTTTTAGGAGCTATTTATCTATTGTCAATTGAAAAATAAAAATTTATAATTAAAAAAGGAGGAATTTATGGAAAAAATAATATTAACAGGTTTACGACCAACTGGGAATTTGCATTTAGGACATTACTTTGGAGCTGTTCGCAATTGGGTAAAATTACAAGAAGAGTACCAAACCTATATTGAAATTGCGGATGTACAAGCCCTAACCGATAACTTTAACAATCCAGAAAAGGTAAGAAAAAATGTTAAAGAAGTTGCTTTAGATTTTCTTGCCCTAGGATTAGATCCTAAAAAGGTAACTATCTTTATTCAGTCAGCGATTCCTGAAATTGCGGAGCTAACCGTTTTTTATTCGAATTTAGTAACCATTGCTAGACTTTATAGAAATCCTACGATTAAAACGGAAATTAAGCAAAAAAAGGAACTATTTGGAAATGATGGGGAAAGTCTAACGTATGGATTTTTAGGTTACCCAGTAAGTCAAGCTGCGGATATTACTGTTTTTAATGGAAATTTAATACCAGTAGGAGAAGATCAACTTCCTCTTATAGAACAGTGTCGGGAAATTGTAAGGAAATTTAATCATATTTATGGCGATATTTTAAGAGAACCAGAGGCTCTTTTAGATAAAAATGCTCGTATTAAAGGGTTAGATGGAAATGAGAAGATGGGAAAAAGTCTAGGGAACGCTATTTTTCTTGTAGATGATCCAGAAACCGTTTCTAAAAAAATCATGTCAGCTAAGACCGATCCTCAAAAAATAAAAAAGGACGATAAAGCTGATCCAGAAGTCTGTATGGTATATTATTACCATAAATTAGTAAATGATAATAATATATCAACAGTATGTAAAGAATGCCAAAATGGAATGCGTGGTTGTGTCGCTTGCAAAAAGGAACTCATAGAACATATGGTAGAGTTTTTAAAACCCATTCAAGAAAAAAGAAAAGAATTAGAAGAACAGAAAATAGTAGATCAAATATTAAAAGAAGGAACTCAAAAAGCGCAAGAAAAAGCAAAAGAAACCATGAAAAAAATTAAAGAGAGTATGAAAATTGATTATTTTGATGAGATATCGAAATAATCTTTTTTTGGATTATTTTTTGTCAAAATAACATAAATAATAACAGGTGATAAAATGGAAGCAATAAATTTAATTTTAAAAGGTTTTTTAATAGGAATTGGCAAGATTATTCCTGGAGTAAGTGGATCTATGCTTGCTATGTCCTTGGGGGTCTATGAAAAGGGAATTGAAATTTTAAGTAATTTAACCAAAGAAATAAGAAAAAATTTTAAATTTGTTTTTTTTCTAGGGACAGGGGTATTACTTGCTATTGTTTTCTTTTCCAATATTATTTCTAATTTACTGGAACATTACTTTTTCTTTACAATGTTATTATTTATTGGACTTATAGTCGGTACAATTCCTACAATTACTGATAAAATAAAAAATCAATCTATTAACAAGAAAGACATTTTTTGTTTTCTCCTTTCCGCTTTTTTTGTTCTTTTTTTAACATTCATGAAAAATAGTACACCTACTTTACAGATTCAAAAAAACGAATGGGGATCTATTTTAATCGGTTTTATAGATGCTGCGACAATGATTATTCCAGGTATTAGTGGAACTGCTATTTTAATGATATTAGGTTGCTATAATGTATATTTAGATTTATGCACTTCTTTTTACGATAATATATATTACTTATTTTTCTTTGCGATAGGTTTTTTAGTTGGTATTGTCCTCATTGCAAAAACAATCAAATTTTTATTAGAAAATCACGAAAAAAGTGCTTATTATAGCATTATTGGATTTTCCTTTTCGTCTGTAGCTATCCTATTTTTAAATACAATTTCAAAAAATCCAAAACCACTAGAATTTTTAATAGGTGTATGTCTTTGTATAGTTGGATACAATCTATCGAAAAAATTAAACAGATCGTAAGATTTTTGGTATAATAGAAAAAGAAGATAGGAGAGACGTATGAAAAAGAAAAAAAACAAATACCGTTTAAAATATAAAAATATTGCTATAATGTTTTTGATAGTAGCTATCCTCATTTTTCTAATAAAAAAAGGATTTCAAAAACCATTTAAAGTTGAATTAAAAGAATCTTATATAAAAGTAGAGGATGAAATTACAAAAGACTTAGTAAAAAAAGCCACTTTTAAAAAAACAGATGTAACTGAAAAAGTAAAAATTAAAAACACAACTTGTGAACATAAAATTGGAAAATGTGAAATTATTTTTGTAGTAGAGGTTGACGGAAAAATCTATGAGTTTAAAAAGAAAGTGGAAAGTAAGGATACCACAAAACCAGAAATTACTTTAGTAGGAAATAAAGAAATTACAATTTTAAAGGGAACCTCTTATAAAGAATTAGGATACGAAGTAACAGATAACTATGATAAGGATTTAAAGGAAAAAGTAAAAGTAAAAGGAACCGTAGATACTAGCAAAGAGGGAGAATATATTCTCACCTACGAAGTAGAAGATAGTAGTAAAAACAAAACTATCGTTGAAAGAAAAGTCATTGTAAGTGCGAAATCGCCAATTGATTTAGACTTAAAAGATTTTACCCTAGAGGGATTGTTCAAGGGAACAATTCTTGAAAAAACAGAAGACAAAGGGGATTCTTATATTAATTCTATTATTTTTGCGGGAGATTCTATGCCTCTTTATTATGTTATGAATAAAATGATTAGTGGAAAAAATTTATGGCATAGAGAATCTATTGATCCAGAAAAAGCTTTAACGAATACGATTTATATTAATCATATGGAATCTAATATGACTTTTGTACAAGCTTTTGAAAAATACCAACCTGAAATAGTCATTATGACGTTAGGAACCAATAGTGCAGGATTTATGAAGGTGGAATATTTTATTGAATGCTATACAGAACTTATTAAACAAATAAAAAAAGTAAGTCCAAATACTAAACTAATTATCCAATCAATACCTCCAGTAGATGGATCTTATGACAACAATACAACAGGCATTAATAATAAAAAAATTAATACATTTAACTACTATATTGCTGAAATGTGCAGTAATTTAGGCGTAAAATTTTTGAATTCAGCTCCAGCTATGAAAGATGAAAATGGTGCTTGCAAGAAAGGATATTGTAGCTGGGAGGCAGGGGAACATGGAATTCATCCAACCAAAGAAGGGAATCAAGTTTTAATTGATTATACAAAAACACATGCTTTTTAGTCAAAGTTCTAAAAAAACCTCATAAACTATAGTAGAGGTGATAGGATGGAAAAAAAATTACCAAGTATTTTCGCAAATCAAATTAATAAAGAATTTCAAAATAATGAAAGAGTATTTTATGGAAAAAAAGAAGAAAAGGAAGAAAGAACGGAAAGAAAAGAAGAGGTTAAAAGTTTAAATACTTATCCTATAAAAAGTATAGAACAAAAGATTAATCAAGTATTTAAATCAAACCATTATATTTATAAAATAGAAGTTGTAATGCAAATAAATGGGAAAAAACAAACCAAAAAAATTATTGGAAAAAATCGTGATTATTTAATTACAATGGATAAAGAGCTTATTCCCATAAAAGATATTGAAGATATTGAAATAAACAACGAAAAAAAGGTCTAAAAGACCTTTTTTAAATACATTCAACAACAGTATCAGGTAAGCAACGTAAAGCACAACAACAATTAAGATTCATAGTAAAGAAAGAATTTGTAGCGACGTATGGTATTGTAACTGCTTCTGCTGGATCTGGGTTTGAGGCAAGCACACGGAAAGTAGCACAATTGCCATCAATTTTCTCTACACGAAATACACAAGATGTTTCTGCGGCATCACAACTGCCATCACGTGTTGTTGGCATACTAAAAGGAACACCGTTTCCAGCACATGTATATAACATGATTGGTCTTGTATTACAGCTTAAAGTTGTGACATTGCAACCTAGAAAACCACGATCGCAAGTTTCAAGACAACTATCTGAACAATCTGCATTACTTTGTAGAATATTAATAACTGTTAAGATTTCAGCAATACAGTTGTTTGAAGTTGCATTGTTATTATTACACATATAATCCACCCCTTCATTTGTTTTCTAGTATAGCATATTCAACTAAAAATATAAGGTGTGAATGAAATACCTATAAATAGATAAAAAAATAAATAAATTTTAGGAAAGAGTTTACAAAATAAAAAGAATTCGATATAATGGCTACAAAGAATAAAGGGAGTGGAAAAATGGAATTACGCTTGAAAATAAAAGAAGAAGAAACCCTAATTAAAATTGTTCGCTATTTTATATTTGAAGAAAACGAGTATTTAATTTTTACAAAAGGCGAAATTGATGAAAGAGATTATGAAAAAATATATATTACAAAAATCGAAAATGAAGAGGGAATTCGTATTTCTTCTGAAAGAGAAATTGAAAAAATATTAAATCAAATTAAAGAAATGATTAAACAAATTCAAAAAGAAGAATTAGAAGAAATCCCCTTTTCACTATCAGCCCTTTTAAATATTAACATTTTGGGGGAAAATGGGTTTAAACTCTCTAAAAAATATGTAGATATTTTAACAGAAAAAGAAGTAGAACCCGAAACAGTGAGTCCTATTTCCAAAAATATTGATATGCAAGAACCACAATCGATCAATTATCGTACCCTTTATCAAATGGAACTAGAAAATAGAAGGGCTGTTCAAAGGGAACTAGAAGAAATAAAAAAACAATTTGCTTCCTATAAAGAAAAAGTAGAAAAAATACAAGAAATCATGGATTAAAAAGATAACTTCGGTTATGTTTTTTTGTTTTTTTCATAAACTTTACTGAGGTGAATACCATGAAAAATGCGATAAGATATTATTATAATATGACGATTGGTGAAATTCGCAATATCAATGGGATTTACCACTTTACTTACGAAAATAGAAATTATGTATTAGCTCCAGTAGAACAGGAAGAAGAAAAATTAAAACAATTATACGAATTACAGATGAAACTTTATCAAAGAGGAATTTATGTTCACCAAATTCTTTTAAATAATAGTCGAGCAATTGTAACGAATATCAATGGCATGAATTACATTGTTATGTTGCTTCTTTATGAAAAACAAAAAATTTCCTTAAAAGATATTTTATATTTTAATAATCATACCGTTTTTTTAGAAGAAAATAAAGTATTAAAAAGGGATAATTGGGGTAGACTATGGGCTGAAAAAATTGATTACTTTGAATATCAAATTAGTCAATTTGGGAAAAAGTTTCCATTAATTCGTTCTAGTTTTAGTTATGTAGTAGGAATTGCCGAAACAGGAATCCAGTTTTATCAAACCTTGCCCCAAAAGAAACGTTTTTGTTTAACGCATCAACGTATTCATGTTACAGATACTACGTTTGAATTATATAATCCTTTAAATTTTGTTTTAGATGCAAGAGTACGTGATGCAAGTGAATTTTTCAAAAATGATTTTTTCTATGGGAAAGACAATTTAGATGAAGTAAAAGAATACCTTTATAGTGAACGATTGACTGTAGAAGAGTGTCTCCTTTTTTTCTCAAGAATGTTTTTTTTGACCCCTTATTTTGATTTATATGAAGAAATTGTAGATGGAAAAAAGGAAGAAGAACAAATAAAAAAAATCATTAATCGACTTAATGATTATGAAAAATATCTAAAAGAACTTTATCATTATTTAAGAACGTATATGAATATTGAAGAAATCGAATGGCTTTTTAAATAGCAATTACCTCATTAATTTCAGGAATTTCTTCTTTTAAAGCCATTTCAATTCCTTCTTTCAAAGTAAAATCTAACATATCACAATTAGCGCAAGTGCCTGTCATACGAATATAAACATTATGATCTTCGTATTTTATATATTCAATATTCCCTCCATCTCCCATAATAAAAGGTCGGAGAGTATCAATAATTTCAATAATTTGTTCTTCAATTGTTTTTTCCATTTTATTCACCATAAACATTATACCGTATTTGACTTTTCTTGTAAAGAAAGAAAAAAAATGTTATAATGAATTAAGAGGTGGCCTTATGACAAAATATAGGAAAGGAAAAATTGTAAAAGCAACTGTAACAGGAATTGAATCTTATGGTGCTTTTGTATCTTTAGATGAATATTATAGTGGGCTTATACATATATCTGAAGTATCACATGGTTTTGTAAAAAACATCAATGATTTTTTTTCCATAGGTGATGAAATTTCTGTACAAATTTTAGATGTCGATGAAGAACAAAGTCATTTAAAATTAAGTATTAAAAATATTAATTATAAAAAAGAAAAAAGAAAAAAGAAAGTAAAAATACAAGAAACCAGTTTAGGATTTAAAACATTAGCCTATAAATTACCGATCTGGATTGAAGAAAGTTTAAAAAAAAATAAAAATATAATAAATTCTATTGACAAATAAATAAATCAATGATATATTTATAACTGTCTACTGTTTATTCCCGGGCGATTAGCTCAGTTGGTTAGAGCACCTGCCTTACAAGCAGGGGGTCATAGGTTCGAGTCCTATATCGCCCACCATTTATTTTTTTGCCGAAATGGCGCAATTGGTAGCGCAACTGACTTGTAATCAGTAGGTTGCGGGTTCGATTCCTGCTTTCGGCACCACTAATGGAGGGGTAGCGAAGTGGTCAAACGCGGCAGACTGTAAATCTGTTCCTTCGGGTTCGATGGTTCAAATCCATCTCCCTCCACCATTTTTTATGTCGCATCAGATTGCCTCGTAGCCAAGCGGTAAGGCACCACACTTTGACTGTGGCATGCGCTAGTTCGAATCTAGCCGAGGCAGCCATTTTTAAATGTCCCGTTAGCTCAGTAGGTAGAGCATTTGACTTTTAATCAAAGGGTCACAGATTCGAGTTCTGTACGGGACACCATGTTGTTACTAAAACTCTTTTAAAGAGTTTTTTTAATTAGTTCCTTATAATATAATAATAAAAAAGAAAACAATAGAAAAATAAATAAAAAAAATATTTTCAAAAATATAGATAAAAAAAGGAATTACAGCATTTTCAAAGAATTCCTTTTTTATTTTGAAAGAAAAAGGAAAAATGTAATCGCTTAGTTGCATTTTCTTATATCCTATGGTAAAATCAAAAAGAAGTAGAGACACGCAGTATCATGATGTGAGGTGGAAAAATGCTAGTGAGTGAGCTATACTGTCGCTATATTATTTATCCGTTAGAAGAGGAAGTAAAAAGGCAAAGAAGAGCTATTTATACTTGCCGATCGTTAAAAAAAGAAAGAAAAAAAATTTTGGAATGTTATGAGAAAGAAATCTTTAAAAAGTATCAAAAATTAGAAGAGATACTTATAGAACAAGATCAGGAAATATTACTTAGAAAACATTCTAAGATAAATATAGAAAAAATGTAACTAGTTATAAATGGTTTTATAAAGACTGTTTATATGACTAATACTGTAAAAAAGACTCTTTAAAGAGACTTTTTTTTAAATTTTTGTTATAATAAAAAGGGTGTCGTTTATGAAAAATACCAAAATAATGGCAGAAACAAAAACGATTTTGAAAAAATCATGGAAAGAATTTACTTTGAAATTTCTTCTTTCTATGGTTATTCGTGCATTACTTATGATTTTGCCACTTCTTTATAGCGATGCAATTAATGAAGCAACAAAAACACATTATGATAAGGCTTATCAATTTATATTTATTTCTATTATATTAACTGTTATTTATTATATTGTTGAATGGATTAACCAGTATTGTTTTTACGCTTTATACAATAAATTATATCGAAATTATACGCGATTGGCTTCCTTTTCCACTGTAAATAATTCAATGTATAGTTTATCAAGATTTACTTTAGGAGAATATACGAATATTATTAATAACGATATAGATGTTATCAGTGCATTTTTCGCAAATGGTGTCTTAAGAATTGTTCGATTATTTGAATTTTTGATTATTTATTGGTATTTTTTTACTTTAAATTTTTATATATTTTTAATAACAATTATAATTTCTCTAGTTATGCTAGGTTATTTATTACATTCTGGAAAAAAGACACAAGAATATAATCGAATGAGAAAATCCACTTTAGATAGTCAAACCTCGTTGATACATGAAATTTTTAACGGGATAAAAGAAATAAAGGGATTTAATGTATTTACAAAAATGAATCAACGAATGAAAAACAGTTGTTTTACTTATTTAAAATCAAACGCTAAATATAATATATTCTATAATAAAGTTAAATATATTACATTAGGAATGATTGAAATATTCCGATTATTACTTGTCTTCTATAGTATCTATTTAGTCCAAAACGGGCAATTAGAAATTGGTGTTGTATTATTAATTTATACATATTATCAAAAAATCATTGATAATTTTTCAACAATATCAACGATTACTGTAGAGTATCAAAATTTAAAAGTATCTCTTAAAAGGATGAATAAATTATTAGAATATAGAAAAGTACAAGAAAATGTTATTTCTAAGGAGTGTAGTCGAGGGAATATTATTTTTAAAGATGTTTTGTATGGAAATAGAGAAGATCCTATTTTAAATAATGTTTCCTTTGAAATTAAAGAAAACAGTATTACTGTAATTACTGGAAAAGCAGGAAGCGGGAAAACAGGTATTTTTGACTTATTGTTAAAAATGAATGAACGTCATAAGGGGGAAATTTTAATTGATGGAATAGATATTAATTATATCAGTTCCAATTACTATTATGATTTAATTTCCTCTGTTCGTAAACAACCTGTATTTTTTGATATTTCCATTAAGGATAATTTTTTAATGATTGATGATAATTTCGAAAAGGCTAAGGAAATATGCAAAATGTTACAAATTGATTCTTATATTCAAAGTCTTTCTAATGGATATGATACAAGTATATATAGTCATACAGATAATATTAGTAATCGTGTTAAGATTTTAATAGCGATCGCCAGAGTCTTTTTAAAAAATTCAAAAATTATGTTATTTGATGAAACAATCAGCATGTTAGAAAAAGACGATCAAGAATTGGTTTTGAATTTTTTAGGAAAATTAAAAGATTTTCATACAATTATTATTATTTCAAGAGAAGTTGATGTTTTAAAAAAAGCTGATCAAATCATTGTAATGGAACAAAACAAAGTAAAAGAATTTGGGCTTCCTAAAGATTTAATCAAGAAAAAAGGTATTTTTTACAGATTGTATCAGAATATTGAATAGAACTTTTATATAAAAAATAAAATCAAAGTTCCTTTCTGCAAGGAAGTATTTAATAAGATGTTAGTTTAATGAATAAAAAACGTTAGATAAAAAGAAAAGTGCACAATTGAGTGTATGAATGTTCAAAAA
>CAMSXY010000025.1 GCA_947065955.1 uncultured Caryophanales bacterium
TACATTCTCTACATGAATGGTATTTTCTTTTCGATAGATTTCTCCTGTTTTAAAAGTACTTTTATTGGTTATATCCAAATCAAAGATACTAATTTCATCCTTTTCCTCAAAACCATGTTCGGCTTCATAATTCGTATAAGCTGAAAAAAGACTTAAGGTGCTTGCTTTAAAAGCTCCAAATCTACTTTCCTCAATAACTCCTTGTACCATCGGTACTGCGATAACTGCGATAATACCTAGTATTACAATTACCGCTAATAATTCAATTAAAGTAAAACCTTGTTTTCTTTGTTTCATATGATTCCTCTCCTACTTCCATTATGGTATACTTCTAGCTTATTTATACTTATTATCCCATTGGAAATATAAAAAGTCAACAAAATTATAATATTATTATTTTTGATGTAAACCTATATTTATCAACAAAGAAAATTATTTTCTTTTTATAATTTTTCATTTCTTTATAAAATAAAAAAAGAAGAACCAAAAGAATTCTCCAATGACCTTCTTATAAAAATTTTTATTTACAAAAATTATTGTATTTTTATGAGTATTTCTTCATAGATTTTTAAATGCCTTTATAACCTTTATTTATAGGAGTTTACGATATCTTTGTTTATGGAGGATAATCACATAAATTGTTATAATTTCTTATATTTTTGCTTTCAAAGGTAGTAAATTAGTAGTAAAAATTTAGAAATTTTTTAAAGTATTAATTTTAAATATTAAAAAATACTATGAAACGCCATAGTATCTAAATATATTTTATGAGCGAGACTAGTGGCGTAGCCACTTAAGTCTTCGCCATAATAAGGATAGTATTACCCTTATTATGTAGCATGAAGCATGTAGCATATTCTCTTATAATTTTTTAATATTATGTTTACAACTAATAAAAACAGATCAAAAATTATCTTGCAATTTGTAATTATCTTTTAATTATTCCACCATGGCATTTTAAAACATAAATCTTTTCATCTTCTTTAGAAATTGTTTCAATCCCATCAAAGTAGTCTAAATCACCACTAATTTCAAAAGTATATTTATATCCATTATTTATATATTCTTTTGGGCCTCTTACTGGCAAAATAGTATCTTCTCCAACTTGCATTAATGCTGGTCTCAATGCATTGTCTATTGCTTCTTCACTTAAATTTTCATTTAACGTTACACCATAATAATTCATTCCCCAAATAGGAGTGTCATCAGCAGAATAAACCACTTCTTCTCCCATAAATTTTGTTCCTCCAAAATATGTATCATGATAAGTCATTTTACCATTACTATACTCATAATCAAAAGAACCCCTTCTCGATGATAATGTTTTTTTGATATTTTCATTTGCGTAAGTTTGCTTTTTAGCCTCCACTAAAAAACTATATAAATCGTTATTCATTAATTACCTCCTCAAATTTAATATAATTATATCACATAATAATTATTTATAAAGTAGTAAATTGGTAGTAAAAAGTATCAAATATTTTACATATATGCTTTTAAATAAAGGCTTTCATTAAGTAATCAATATTTTTTAATTATAAAAATTATTAACCTTAAAAATTACTCTATAACCTTTTAACCATCCAAAAATCCATCAAAGCTCTTTTTCACCTTTATTTTTAAACTGCAAAACAATAGGAGTACCTTCAAAATCAAAAGATTCCCGTATCTTATTTTCTAAATAGCGTTCATAAGAAAAGTGAATTAGACCTTTATTATTAACCTGAATTTGAAAAGTAGGAGGACTTGTTTGTACTTGAGAAGAAAAATAAATTTTTAAACGTTTTCCCTTATAAGAAGGGGGTGGATTTAAAGCGTAAGCATCATTCATAACATCATTTAATAAACTTGTCTTAATCTCTTTACGACTGTTTTGATAACTTTTTAAAATTTCTGGCATCAAAGTATGAATTCTTTTTTTAGTAAGCGCAGATAGAAAAACAATAGGTGAATAAGACATAAAGGGAAACTGGTTTCGAATTTCTTTTGTAAAATATTTTATTTTTTCCTCTTTATTTTCAATTGTATCCCACTTATTAACAACTGTAATAATTGGTTTACCTGCTTCTAGGG
This sequence comes from uncultured Caryophanales bacterium, assembly GCA_947065955.1. Lineage (GTDB taxonomy): Bacteria > Bacillota_I > Bacilli_A > RF39 > UBA660 > CAMSXY01. The sequence continues at coordinate 2,074 of CAMSXY010000025.1, forward strand.
CATATCCTGCAATATGTTTATCATGCTCAATAATTCCTTCCTCAGCATTCAAAACAAGAACCGCAACATCAGATCGATCAATAGCCTTCAAAGAACGAAGTAAACTATATTTTTCTACATTTTCATAAATTTTCCCTCTTTTTCGCATACCAGCCGTATCAATTACAACAAACGAATCCCCATGATAAGTAAATAAAGTATCGATAGCATCTCTTGTTGTACCTGCTACATCCGAAACAATCACTCGTTCTTCATTTAAAAGAGCATTTACTAAACTACTTTTTCCTACATTAGGTCTTCCAATAATACAAAATTTAATAACATCCTCTGCATACTGCTCATCGCATTCCTTAAAATCAGCTGTAATTTCTTCCAAAAGATCATAAATTCCGATATTTTGCTCTCCACTAATAGGAAAAATCTTTTCAAATCCTAATTCATAAAAATCATACAAATTATCTTGTGATACTTTACTATCTACTTTATTAACAGCAACAATTATTTTTTTATTTGATTTTCGAAGCATATCGCGAATAAAACGATCATTCGAGGTCATTCCTTCTTTTCCATCTACTACAAAAACAACGACATCTGCCTCATCAATAGCAAGAGAAGCTTGTACCTTAATTTCTTCATTAAAGGACATATCCGCAAAATCAATTCCACCTGTATCGATCAAATGGAAAGTATGATCCATAAAATGAACTTTTCCATAAACACGATCTCTTGTAATACCTGGAGTATCCTCGATAATAGATATTTTAGCTCCTACAAGGCGATTAAAAAGAGTCGATTTTCCAACATTGGGTCTTCCCACTAAAGCAACCACTTGCTTTTTCATAAAACCACCTATTTTTCTTCCTTAATTTTTTCAATTATTTTTTCTATTTTATTTCCATAAGCAATAGATTCATCATAAACAAACTCTAAATCTGGAATATGACGAATTTCCATTCTATCAGCAAGTTCCTTCTTTATAAAACCTGTTGCATTTTTAAAAGCCTTTAAAGTTTCCTTAATATCTTTATTATAAACTGTAAAATATACTTTTGCGAAACTCAAATCATTTGTTACTTTTACATCGGTTATTGTTACAAATTTAAGATCCTGATCCTTAATCTCATTTGCAAGAATATAACTAAGTTCTTTTATCATGGCACTATTAATTCTTTCAATTTTAATACTCATAACATCACCTCTTATTTTTTTATTATACCATGAATAAAATATTTTTACAAAAAAAAGAAATTAATTCTTATCATATTTTTTATGCAACATTTGAAATAACAAAATATTTTCTTCTGTACAAGGTACATAATCGGGATCCTTTTCCAAAAATATTTTTTCTAAATATTCATAGTAAACATATTTGATATCTGTTAATTCCTTAATTTGTAATTTTGTATGAAGAATATCCACATTCAAATGAAGAAGATAAACATCATCAATAACATGCAGATCATTTTCTTTATAAGATTGAACTCTAGGAAGTGAAAATAAATATTCAAATTCTTTCTCTTCAACCGAATAACCAATCTCTTCTTTTACTTCACGAATAGCTGCCTCAATACTCTTTTCTCCACTTCGAACATGTCCTGCAACCGAAAGGGCCCATAAATTAGGAAAAGTTTCCTTTTTAGGATTTCTTCTTTGCATTAATAATTCTAAATCATCATTCATAATCCAGATATGAACAGCACGATGCCAATCTCCATCACGATATACATCCGCTTTTGCTTTCACAATACCTATTTTATTTCCATCTTTATCTAACACATCTAATAGTTCCATGCTTCCTCCCAAAAAACAGAAGTAATCTACAGATTACTTCTCATATAAACTTAATAATTTATTATAAATTTCTGAATCGATTCTATTTAAAGCATTAATAGATATTTCAAGGGATTTTCCATAATCTCCTTTATAAAAAAGCATTTCCGAATATCCCAAATTTTTATCCAAATCCTCTTCTTTTGTTCGAAAACGATTACCATATACAATTGCCATTTCTGCAAACATGGCTGTTTTTAAAAGTTCCTTCGTTTTACTATAAAGTTTTAAAACAAGATCACGAGCCGTATCAACCCTTGTATTTAAAATACTAATGGTAATAGGTTTTTTTTCTAATTCCTTAATAATCTCTTTAATAGCAGCCTGTGCTTCTTCTAATTCTGTAAAATAACTCTTTGGTACAACAGGCAAATTATATTCACGCAATTTGGCCTTAGAATCTTTTAAAATCTGCTTAATTTCTTCTAGTTGCTGACGAGCTCGAACTTCATCTTCTCGCATACTACCAAGTGTATCTAAGCAAGCATCTAAACGTTCCTCAATACTGGCTAGTTTGATAGATAAAGTTTCCATTTCTTTAATCAGTTTTGAATAAGCAAACGTATTATTTCCTGTATGTCCCGTTAAAACTTTATAATCTTCTTTTAATTGCATAAGATCTACACGAACCTCATTTAAAGAAATGATATCTTCCTCAGATAAGTTATAAATTTTTTTAATTTCCTCAAATTTAATAAAAATATCTGTAACGAGCTCTGAAGTCTTATTAAGTTTTGAACGAAACATTGCATTCGCTTCATCATACTCTTTTTTTAATATTTTTTCTTTTTCAAAATCATTCATAAGAGAATCAAAATAATCTAATAAAACCTTAAGTTCAAATAAACTATCTTCTAAATTTAATACTTTAGCACGATCCAAAATATCATTAATTTTCCTATTAGCTTCTTCAATATTATATTCCACATTTAAATAGTCTAAAGGAAAACCTGCTCTTGTCATTTTATGATACATATCCTCTACATCACGAATGCGCTTTGGAAGAACACTGTCTGCTGTAAGAACAATAGAAGGGACTTCCTCAATAACCACTTCCATATGAACAAGCATCTCATCGATGGATTTAATAATCTGTGTTACCTCAGTATATTCATTATTTTCCATCATAACTTCAAAACTTTCAAACCTTTTCGCAATATTTTCAAATTGCAAAGAAACAGATTCTGTAATAATCCCAAATTCATTTTGCGTATCTACAAATTTCTGATAAAGTTCGCGATATTTTGTTTTTAACTTTGTAATAATCGCACGATTTTTTTCTTCACTACTAGTGATCTCCTTAATTTCTTCCAATAACATCTCCGAGTTCGTCTTCGCTTTATAGATTTCCATCTCAAGCTTAGCAATCTTATACATTGCACTACGATAATCCATTTGTGATAAAGAATATTCTGAATCAATTAACATATCGGTTATCTTAGAAATTTGTTCATTTCGAATAGAATCCAAACGTTCTTTCCAAGATTTATATAAAGTTTCAATTTTATCATTTTTTAAATAATTTTCAATTTTAGAAAGTTCAGGAATAATAGGAGCACTATTAATTTGGTTCTTTTCAATTTCTAACTGATCTAAAATCATCTTATATTTCTTATTTTTTCGAGATTGTATGAAATTCAAAATAAGAATAATAGAAACAATCATTACAACATAAACCGTAGCAATTATTAATATAATTCGATCCATAGCCTCACCCTATTATAATTCTACCACATTTTATACAAAAATTCGCCTTTTTTTTATCTTTTTCGCCATTTTTTTTAAAGTTCTCAAATCTACAAAAAAAAGAAGGCTATTTTGCCTCCTCTTGTACACGAGTCTCACGAATTACAATAACCTTAATGGTTCCTGGATATTGCAATTGTTGTTCAATTTTATTCTTAATATCTCTTGCCACCTTAAAACTTCCAAGATCATCAATCTGTTCAGGTTTTACCATAACACGAAGTTCTCTTCCTGCTTGTACTGCGTAAGTTTTTTCAACACCCTCTACACTATTCCCAATGTTTTCAAGTTCGCGAAGACGTTGCACATAATTTTCTAAACTATCATTTCGTGCACCTGGTCTAGAAGCCGAAAGGGCATCGGCAATTGCAACAATAACTGAAATAACACTCGTAGCCTCACAATCCCCATGATGAGATTCTATGGCATTGATAACGATATCATTTTCTTTATATTTTTTAGCTAAATGCCCACCTAACTCTACATGACTACCTTCTACCTCATGATCAATAGCTTTCCCAATATCGTGAAGCAAACCTGCACGCCTTGCAAGAGCAACATTTTCACCAAGTTCAGCAGCTAGGATTCCACTTAAAGAAGCAACCTCTATAGAGTGTTGTAAAGCATTTTGACCATAACTTGTACGAAAATGCAGCTTTCCAATCAGTTCTACTAATGCAGGATCTACTTTTGTAATTCCTAATTCAAAAAGTGCATTTTCTCCATATTCTAAAACTTTTGCTCTCATGTCTTTGGAAGTCTTATCATATACCTCTTCAATTCGCGCTGGATGTATTCGTCCATCTTTAATTAAAGATTCAATAGTAACACGAGCAATTTCTCTACGAAGCGGATCAAAGCTAGATACAACCATTGCATCTGGTGTGTCATCAATAATCAAATCAACCCCAGTTACGGCCTCAATCGTTCGAATATTTCTTCCTTCTCTTCCAATAATACGTCCCTTCATATCATCGTTTGGAAGTTCCACTACAGTAACCGTTCCTTCACTAGCTACATCCGCAGCATATCTTTGCATAGCAGAAACCAATAGTTGTTTTGATTTCTTATCCACCTCTAATTTAGCTCTTGCTTCCTCATCTTTTATATAAGCGGTAATTTCTAAACTCATCATTTCTTGTACTTTCTTCATAACAAGTTCTTTTGCTTCGCTTTTGGAGTATCCAGCAATTTTTTCAAGTAGTTCAATCTGTTGATTTTTGATTTCTTCCACTTCGCTTTGTTCTTTTTGGATATCTTTTTGTTTATTTAATAAAACATTTTCCTTCTCCTCTAATAGTTGTTCACGATTTTGAAGAGTTTGATCTCGACGATCAATATTAGCCTCACGCGCAAACAGACGCTCCTCAGAATCTTTAATTTCTGCCTTTTTTTCTTTGATCTCTCGATCTGCATCAATTTTTAATCTGTGAATTTCCTCTTTCGCCTCTAAAATGCTATCACGTTTCATTTTTTCTGTATCTTTTTTCGCATTTTCAAGCAACATTTCTATCTTTTTAGCAGAGTGAATTCCTCTGATATAATGAAATATTAACATCGATATAATTCCAACAAAAAGTCCAATTAGGACTAGCAAAATGGAGAACATAATTTCATTCATAAAATCCTCCATATCTATCTATAAGTAATCTATAATTACCTATAACCATTGTAAAGAATATAAGAAAAGAAGTCAAGTAAAAAAAGAAAAAATGCCATTATGCATTTTTTTCTTTTGAATCTTTTTTTTCTGTATTTTCCTTTTCTGAACCCGTTTTTTTAGAAATTTGATAAAATTCTCGAACTTTTTTTTCTAATTCTTCTCGGAGTTTTGTATTTGATTTCAATAACTCTTTTACGTTTTCTTTTCCTTGGCCTAATTTTTCCCCCTGATAAGCATACCAAGCTCCACTTTTTTCTAATATTCCAGCTTCACTTGCAAGATCGACAATTTCTCCATTCACAGAAACGCCTTCTCCATACATAATATCTACAGTACATGTTTTAAAAGGAGGAGCCATTTTATTCTTTACAACCTTAATATTGGTTTTATTACCAATAATATCATTTCCATTTTTAATCTGTTCTGATTTACGAATTTCCAAACGAACCGAAGCATAGAATTTCAAAGCTCTTCCCCCAGGAGTGGTCTCTGGATTTCCAAACATTACACCAACTTTTTCACGCAACTGATTAATAAAAATCGCAATAGTATTTGTTTTATTAATAATTCCAGAAAGCTTACGCAATGCTTGACTCATTAAACGCGCTTGAAGTCCAACGTGGCTATCTCCCATTTCACCTTCGATCTCAGCTTGTGGAACCAAAGCAGCAACAGAATCAATAACCACTACACTAATAGCCCCACTTCGAACAAGAGCTTCACAAATTTCGAGAGCTTGTTCTCCATTGTCTGGTTGAGAAAGTAAAAGATCATTAATATTTACCCCTAATTTTGCGGCATACTGTGGATCCAACGAATGCTCTGCATCGATAAAAGCAGCTCTGCCACCTTTTTTTTGCGCTTCCGCAATCGCATGAAGAGCAAAAGTCGTTTTTCCACTAGATTCTGGACCATAAATTTCAATAATTCTTCCCTTCGGAAATCCCCCAATCCCAAGAGCAATATCTAAAGAAAGAGAGCCACTTGGGATAACATCTATTTCACGATGTTCATTATCTCCAAGTTTCATAACAGCACCTTTTCCGAACTGTTTTTCTATATCTAATAATACTTGATCTAAAGTTTTATCTGTTGATTTAACCATTATATCCTCCTAACATTTACAAACCCATTATATAATACTTTTCAACCCTTGTCAACATTTTTGCAAACAATTGTTTGATTTTTGAAATCTGCAAACAAATTTTCAAATTTCTATAGAGGAAAATAAAAAAGCACTTCATAGAAGTACTAATTTTCTTTCTTAGGAAAAAAGATATAACGATAAGCATCATAATACTCAAATCCAGAAATAATAGCTAAAATAGCAGCTACCATCAGCATAAAATCGGCAATTTTTAAATTCATAAATTCGAAAGGAATATTATAAAATAAGGTAAGCGTAATGCCAAGCATTAAGCAAATAGATTTGCACTTTCTACTTTTTTTAGCAGAATCTGTTTCACCTGCATTTCCAACAACCATTTTAATTCCCTTTACAAAAACATCATGCATAACAATGATAACTGGAATAATAGGGTGAATAAATCCCTGGGCTGTTAAAATAATTAAAACAGATTTAATCAACACTTCATCCGCAACGGAATCCATAATTCTTCCAAAATTTGTAACCATAAGATATTTTTTTGCAATATAACCATCCACAAAATCGGTAATAACCGCAGCAATAAAAAGGATTCCTGCAATAAAATATTTAATATCTGCCACAATCGACTCATTAATGAATAATCTTGGCATTTGAAGACCTACAGCATCAAATGGAAAAATCAGCAATATAATAATGATAAGAGATAAAATAAGCCTTGAAATCGTAATTTTATTTGGTAAATTCATAAATTCCTCCACCTACAAAGGCGATTTCATTTCCATCAACAAAATCATCCTCATTACTATGCATAATAGTAATTGCAAAATAGATAATCAAAGAAATAAGTCCAATGATTAAAAGATAAATAATAATAGGAGGAATATAAAATCCTCGTTTTCTTTCAATTGTATAAGGAGATCGAATTTTTTTTGTATCCTCTTTTTTTCCTTCTTTTCTCGCATTTTTAATATCTTCTAAAGAAATTTTAGAAGTATAATCAAACAAATATTCATTAAATTCGTCTACCATATCATCCTTATCAAGACCTAGGTATTTCGAATAATCACGAATAAAATATTTCAAATAAAAAATATCCTTGAAAGCTTCCATATTTCCTTCTTCTATATTTTCAATTTGAGAAGGACGAAGTTTTAAATCTTCAGCAGCTTCTTCAATGGAAATTCCCATACTTTCTCTTGCTTCACGTAATTTTTCTCCTATTTCTTTCAAAGAATGCACCTCACTATCTAAAAAAATAATATTTTATAAGCCATGTTCTGTACCGTATTCGGTGACAAACATTTATCTATCGGTCTTACCGATCCCAGATACCGTTTTATTCCAGCATTCCGAGCTCCCCTACCAAAATTTGGGTTTCTTGCTTGTGGGGTTTACCGCGTTTCATTCTTTTCTCCCGAAAAGACTCGTCTCTGTGGCACTTTATGGTATAAAATCTGTTCTAGATTCTTAAACCGCCGTTGGAAATACCACCATAGGTTATTTTTTCCCTATGCACAAACACTACAACCATCTCAGGTTGTGCAAGCATGGACTTTCCTCTACAAAATTTGCAGCGTTTGTCAAAATATTATTCTTTACCATATATAATTTTTTCTAAATTTGAAAGTCGGCGAAGTAAATCTGCATTCGTTATATCGTTTCCTGGTTTTTCTTCCTGTAATACTTCGATTTTGGTTTTTAAATTACGAATTTCTTGTTTTAGACGAATATTATCTTCCACAAGTTCCTTCTTATCCTGTTCAAGATCATGAACCTTATCCTTATAGGCATCATAATCATGTATAATAATATCTAAAAATTTATCCACCTCTTGAGGTCTATATCCTCTTGTATCAAGTTTAAACTCTTTCTCCAAAATTTCTTTTGTACTAAGAATGATTTCATTTTGATACATATTTCTCACCTCTTTACTTTCAACAATATTCTCTCAAAAAAAGAACAATTTGTCAATCAAAAAAAAGGCATATTATAGATTTCCCTCATGGAAGTTTTTTCCTAAAGCGCGATTTGCATATTCTAAATAAGTATTCCTTTTAATAAAACGAATATCAGCAAGCATTTCGTCAAATAAAATGTCAATATGATGTTTATTATTCATATTATCCCCTCTTTATTTTAAAGAGTAACATAAAATTTTTCTTTTGTGGGAATTTCGACAAAACTAGAAAATAATTTCGAGTTTCTCATTTTTCTATAGTAAAAGTGAATAAAATATAGTATAATTATAATGGTGATTTTATGAATTATCCTTGTGGGATAAAAAAAGACTATCAAAAACAAATCTCTCACGGAAATCGAGGAATGAATTTAGAATTTGAAATCAATGAATCTAATCGTTATTATCTAAAAGAAGAAATTGCGGTTATTCATAAAAAGCCTACTCCAATTACAATTGTAAAAGTAGATTACCCATCAAGATTAGAGGCAGTTATTAAAGAAGCTTATTTCAAAACTCCCTCTACGACAGATTACAATGGTATATATCATGGTAAATATATTGATTTTGAAGCAAAAGAAACAACAAATGAAAAATATTTTCCTCTTGCAAACATTCATAAACATCAAATAGAACACCTAAGACAAATAAAAAAGCAAGGGGGTATTGGTTTTTTAATTATACGTTTCAGTAAACTTAACAAAACCTTTTACTTAGATATGAATGATTTTTTATTTTTTTTAGAAAAATAAAAAAGAAAATCAATTCCACATACCTTTTTTTAAGAAAAAGTATATTAAATAAAAACAACATATCTACCTTAC